>NZ_CAWNMS010000069.1:0-140492 GCF_963875605.1 Vibrio sp. V04_P4A5T148 | reverse complement strand
CTGTTAGTGTTTTTAAACTTGTAAAATTTTACAAACAATTCTTGATGAAGTTTTCATAAAATCAAAAATCTTTACAGCCACAATTTTACACATCCTATTTTCTCTTGCGTTTAAAAATAAGTCATCTGTCTCGCTCGGTTAGTCGTAAATTCAAGCCTTACTGCGTCTCACATCATTTCGAACGTCTGTTTAAAACTAAAATCTGCCTTTTTGAGTTATGTAATAAAATAACGTAATAACTTTCATATTTAACAAGGAAATCAAACATAGGTTTGAAACGGGATAAAACTTTGTTTTTAACCTTTCATTAACTTTGTCTCTTTTGCTGAATGATGAGTTGATGTAAGGTTTAATAAGGTTTTGTAAGACTTATGTCTAGCTTGGTTAGGCTTGAAATATTGGATTGACTGAGAGAAAGTGTCGGTAGAGATAAGTCAGTGGATAGCAAAAAATGAGCATTTGAATTTGTGGTTTTTAAATTACAAATGTAGTTGGAATGGTTTTAAGGAAGAACGTTATGTTTGCACAGACCCCAGAAACAGAGTTAGCACTCAGCAAAGAACACCACGAAGCCAAGCTTGAGGTTGTTGGTGCCGTTGGCCCACATCACCAAGCTATTTTCCCTTCAGAAGCCCAAATCTTCTTGTCCACTCTGTGTGCTAAATTTGCAAGCCGTGTCGATTCGCTGCTGGATGCACGAGAAGAGCGACAAACACGTATTGATAACGGAGAACTGCCGGATTTTCTCAAGGATACGCAAGATATTCGCGAAGGTAGCTGGAAAATTCTCGGTATCCCACACGATTTACAAGATCGTCGAGTGGAGATTACGGGGCCAACCGACCGAAAAATGGTGATCAATGCATTGAATGCTAACGTCAAAGTGTTCATGGCCGATTTTGAGGATTCGATGTCACCAGCATGGGATAAAGTGCTGGATGGGCAAGTCAATTTGCGTGATGCCATTAAAGGAACCATTAGCTATACCAATTCTGACAATGGTAAGTGCTACCAGCTTAAAGATAACCCAGCGGTGCTCATTTGTCGGGTACGCGGTCTGCACCTTAAAGAAAAGCATGTTAAATATGCAGGGCAAAGTATTCCGGGTTCGCTGTTTGATTTTGCACTCTACTTTTACAACAACTACAAATCATTGCTTAAAAAAGGCAGTGGCCCTTATTTTTATCTTCCAAAACTTCAGGCCTATCAAGAAGCAAAGTGGTGGAGTGATGTTTTCCATTTTACCGAAGAGTATTTTGGGTTAGAAACTGGCACCATTAAAGCCACCGTATTGATTGAAACCTTACCTGCTGTGTTCGAGATGGACGAAATATTGTTCTCGCTTAAAGAACACATTGTCGGCTTAAATTGTGGCCGCTGGGATTACATTTTCAGTTATATCAAGACATTGAAAAATTATCCGGATCGGGTGCTACCCGATCGCCAAGTTGTCACAATGGAAAAGCCGTTTCTTAACGCCTATTCACGCTTACTGATCTACACCTGTCATAAGCGTGGCGCATTTGCGATGGGCGGTATGGCCGCGTTCATTCCAGCTAAAGATCCCCAAGAAAATCAGTTGGTTCTCGATAAAATTCATCACGATAAATTACTCGAAGCCAATAATGGTCATGACGGTACTTGGGTTGCCCATCCCGGTTTAGCGGATACGGCAAAAGCGGTCTTTGACCAAGTACTTGGCGAACGTTGTAACCAATTAGATGTTACGCGTCTGTCTGATGCGCCGATTCATGCCAATGAGCTGTTGACCCCGTGTGAAGGGGAACGTACCGAACATGGCATGCGTCATAATATTCGAGTTGCACTTCAGTACATCGAAGCATGGATCTCCGGTAATGGCTGTGTCCCCATTTATGGTTTGATGGAAGATGCGGCGACCGCAGAGATTTCTCGAGCGTCAATATGGCAATGGATCAAGCATGGAAAAGCCTTGGATAACGGTCAGATTGTTACCAAAGCGCTTTTTGAGCAGTATCTTGCGCAAGAAATTGAAGTCGTGAAACAGGAAATCGGCACGCAGCGATTTGCACAAGGACGATTTAGCGAAGCGGCACAATTGATGGCTCGCTTAACTACCAGCGATGAGCTGACACATTTTCTCACCGTTCCGGGTTATGACTACCTAGATTGATGAGATTTAAAACCAATAACTAATAACCAATTACTGACAACCAATAACGTGAAGCTGTTTTCAAAAGCAGAATAGGTCGTACTGCTGAGAAAAGGATGACAGTGCGCTTGCGCATCAAAATAAGAGGGATAGACCATGACATTAACTCGCCGCCAACAAATCGAAGCTCTAGAAAAAGATTGGGCAACCAACCCACGCTGGAAAAATGTAAAGCGTACTTATACTGCTGCTGAAGTGGTTGACCTGCGCGGTTCAATCACTCCAGCCAACACCTTGGCCCAACGTGGCGCTGATAAATTGTGGTCACTGGTTAACGGCAGTGCCAAAAAAGGTTATGTGAACTGTTTGGGCGCATTGACAGGTGGTCAAGCGGTACAACAAGCCAAAGCGGGAATTGAGGCGATTTATCTCTCCGGCTGGCAAGTAGCGGCAGACAACAACACCGCTTCCACCATGTACCCAGACCAATCGCTCTATCCAGTCGATTCTGTTCCATCGGTGGTCAAGCGCATCAACAACTCGTTTCGTCGTGCCGATCAAATTCAGTGGGCGGCCGGAAAATCACCGGAAGATGAAGGTGGTATTGATTACTTCTTACCGATTGTTGCTGATGCTGAAGCCGGTTTTGGTGGCGTACTCAATGCTTACGAGTTGATGAAGTCGATGATTGAAGCAGGGGCGGCCGGTGTGCACTTTGAAGATCAGTTGGCGTCAGTAAAAAAATGCGGACACATGGGCGGCAAGGTTCTGGTTCCGACTCAAGAAGCGGTTCAAAAATTGATTGCGGCACGTTTGGCCGCTGACGTATCAGGGACAACCACTTTGGTCATTGCCCGTACTGATGCAAACGCGGCGGATCTACTGACCTCGGATTGCGACGCATACGATCGTGATTTTATCCAAGGTGAGCGTACTCAAGAAGGTTTCTATCGCGTGAATGCCGGGATTGAGCAAGCGATTTCACGCGGCCTCGCTTACGCGCCGTATGCTGATCTCGTGTGGTGTGAAACCGCTAAGCCTGATTTGGATGAAGCCCGCCAATTTGCCGAAGCAATTCTAGCGCAATACCCAGATCAACTGCTGGCTTATAACTGTTCTCCCTCTTTCAACTGGGAGAAAAACTTAGACGCAGACACCATTGCTCGTTTCCAGCAAGAGTTGTCGGACATGGGGTACAAATATCAATTCATCACCTTAGCTGGCATTCATAACATGTGGTACAACATGTTTGAGTTAGCACATGCTTACGCGCAAGGCGAAGGTATGCGTCATTACGTTGAGAAAGTTCAGCGTCCAGAGTTTGAAGCAGCATCAAGAGGTTATACTTTTGTTGCACACCAACAAGAGGTGGGAACGGGTTACTTTGACCGGATGACCAATACCATCCAAGGTGGCAGCTCTTCCGTGACCGCGTTAACGGGCTCTACTGAAGAAGACCAATTTTAATTAGCGATACTTCCCAATCATTATCTGTGTAACACCTTTGAGCGGCGTAAGCCGCTCTTTTTTATGTGAGGCACTTATATTAGGGAGTGAGCGTTATTCAATATCGACTTCGTCCGGTTCACTCTCTTCTTGTAGCTCAAGTAAGGTAACAGCTACCCCAATAAAGTCCGTGTCAGTAATAATGCCCACTAGTTGGCCTTTATCTACAACGGGTAAGCAGCCTACTTTATGTTTTTGCATGTAGATAGCACTCTCTTTTAACCCCGCTCGCGGGTCAACCGTCATAATTTCAGTATGCATCACCTCATATAACGGCGTTGTCAGTGTATATGATTGATCTTCAGGGATGTTTTTTAAGCTCGACTCTTGCGCGGCAAGAATATCTCGATGAGTAATGATACCGAGTAGTTTTTTGTGTGGATCGACGATAGGGATATGGCGAATATCCAACGCTTCCATAGTGTGCTTAGCATCGGCTAACGTGTGTGTACGCAACAGGGTATGGGGGTTGCGAGTCATCATGTCTTCAATTTTGATCATAACGAGCTCCTTTTTATTATTGACCTGATTCAACTATAGTTTTTTCTGCGCAAAATATCTGAGAGCTCCCGCTATTTTTACTTTGATTGATGCGTAAAGATTGGGTGCCATTTTCATGTTTAATTACATTAAATTTAGATCTGGGTCTGACGAGCGAAGGTGTTTACGTATATACTACGGCGCTTAAAAAAATTACGTCATCCACTCAAAACGAACAAGATAAGAACTATGCAAGTTTCAGACTTTCACTTTGAACTTCCCGATGAGCTGATTGCTCGTTACCCAACGGCTGAACGTACGGCGAGTCGCTTACTGCAATTAGACGGTAACAGCGGTGAACTGGCGGATGGCTCATTTAAAGACGTTCTTGACCGAGTTCAGCCCGGCGATTTATTGGTTTTTAACAATACACGTGTTATCCCGGCTCGCATGTTTGGGCGCAAAGCTTCAGGCGGCAAACTGGAAGTATTGGTCGAACGAATGTTGGATGAACAGACGATTTTAGCTCATGTTCGCTCATCTAAGCCGCCAAAACCGGGCAGTGAGTTGTATTTAGGAGAGCATGACGAATATCATGCACACATGGTGGCTCGCCATGACGCGCTGTTCGAGATTCGTTTTACAGCGTCAAAGACGGTACTGGAGATCTTAAACGAGATTGGCCATATGCCGTTGCCGCCTTACATTGACCGCCCTGATGAAGATGCTGATAAAGAGCGTTATCAAACCGTATACAACCAAAAACCGGGAGCTGTCGCTGCACCGACCGCCGGTTTGCATTTCGATGAGGCTCTGCTTGAGCAAATCAAAGCGAAAGGCGTCGAATTTGCTTATGTAACCTTGCATGTTGGCGCTGGAACCTTCCAGCCAGTACGAGTCGACAATATTCACGATCACCATATGCATGCAGAATATGTTGAAGTGCCACAAGAGGTAGTCGATGCCGTCAACGCGACGAAAGCGCGTGGTGGCCGAGTGATCGCTGTTGGAACTACGTCGGTGCGCTCATTGGAAAGTGCCGCGCAAGATGCGCTTAAAAAGGGCACTGAGCTGGTTCCTTTTTTTGGTGATACTGAAATTTTTATCTTCCCTGGTTATGAGTATCAGTTGGTGGATTGCTTAATCACTAACTTCCACTTACCAGAGTCGACACTGATTATGCTCGTCAGCGCTTTTGCAGGTTATGAGCATACTATGGCCGCGTACGCGCATGCCGTGAAACATCAATATCGTTTCTTTAGTTATGGTGATGCGATGTTTATCACCAAGAACACCAATTAACGAGTGCTAGCATTACGCTAGGAGAAGAAGCTCCGCTTCGTTTTTCGCTAGGAATTGGCGACCGCTCTAGAGGGGTGCTTGCACCTAATCATGATACGTCAGACTGTTTCTCTGACATTGGAGGCTTCGTGAAGTTAACATACGAACTTAAAAAGAAAAACGGAAATGCTCGCCGTGGGCAATTAACCTTTGAACGTGGCACTGTGCAAACACCGGCATTCATGCCTGTAGGTACTTACGGCACAGTAAAAGGCATGACACCGGAAGAAGTAAAAGAGACGGGCGCAGAAATTTTGCTCGGTAATACTTTTCACCTGTGGCTGCGCCCTGGCCAAGAAGTGATGAAAATGCACGGCGACTTGCATGATTTTATGAACTGGCAAGGCCCGATCCTCACCGATTCAGGTGGTTTCCAAGTGTTTAGCTTGGGTGATATTCGCAAAATCACAGAAGAAGGGGTGCATTTTCGTAACCCAGTCAATGGTGACAAGATTTTCATGGACGCAGAAAAGTCGATGGAAATTCAAAAAGATCTGGGCTCTGACATTGTGATGATTTTCGATGAGTGTACGCCGTACCCTGCGACGCACGACGAAGCGAAAAAATCAATGGAGATGTCTTTACGTTGGGCGCAGCGTTCACGTGACCATTTCGACAAATTAGAGAACACCAACTCGCTATTTGGTATCGTGCAAGGCAGTGTTTACGAAGATTTGCGTGATGTTTCCGTGAAAGGTTTAACTGAGATCGGATTTGATGGCTACGCGGTTGGTGGCTTAGCGGTGGGTGAACCTAAAGAAGACATGCACCGTGTACTTGAGCACACCTGTCCACAATTGCCAGAAGACAAACCACGCTACCTGATGGGTGTCGGTAAACCTGAAGACTTAGTGGAAGGGGTACGTCGCGGTATCGATATGTTTGACTGTGTGATGCCAACGCGAAATGCACGTAATGGCCATCTATTTGTGACGGGTGGTGTGATCAAGATCCGTAATGCAGTACATAAAACCGATACAACTGCGCTGGATCCGCATTGTGACTGTTACACTTGCAAAAATTATTCGAAGTCGTATTTACACCATCTGGATCGTTGTAACGAAATTCTGGGTGCGCGTTTAAATACTATTCATAACTTACGTTATTACCAACGCCTGATGGCAAGCATTCGTTTAGCGATTGAAGAAGATCGCTTCGACGCGTTTGTTGAGGAGTTTTATGCTCGTCGCAATCGTGAAGTTCCACCAATGGGCCAATAACGGTTTTGCTGCGTTTTGCTTAATTTGTGAAGTGATAAACTTGAAATTAAGCCAACGCAGCCCAATTAGAATTACATTACACAACAATATTTTAGAGGACGTTTTCAATGAGTTTAATTTCTGTAGCACACGCAGCAGGTGAAGGTACATCACAAGGTGGCGGTTATGAAATGCTGATCATGCTTGGTATGTTTGCGGTTATTTTCTACTTCATGATTTACCGCCCACAAGCCAAACGTGTTAAAGAGCATAAAAGTTTGATGGCCGCCATGACTAAAGGTGATGAAGTGTTAACCAGTGGCGGTTTAGTGGGTAAAATCACTAAAATCGCAGAAGACAGCGATTACATCTCTATCGAACTGAATGTGAACAATGAAATTGTGATCAAAAAAGATTTCATTACAGCGGTGCTACCAAAAGGTACGCTTAAGTCTTTATAACAGCTAAAGGATCCTTGCTGTGCTAAACCGTTATCCGTTATGGAAGTATTTGTTAGTGGTGTTCGCCATCACTCTCTCTGCTTTATATGCACTTCCAAATATTTACGGTGAAGATCCGGCAATTCAAATTACAGGGGCGCGTGGCGCCTCTGTTGATATGTCAACGCTGGATGCTGTCACCAAAGCTCTTGATAAAGAGAGCCTTTCTCATAAATCCATTGCTCTAGAGAATGGATCAATTCTTGTTCGATTTAACGATACCGATACTCAAATCAGTGCGCGTGATGTGGTGAGTGAAGTGTTAGGCAAAGATACAATTGTTGCACTTAACCTTGCTCCTTCAACGCCTTCTTGGTTGGAATCGATTGGCGCGGCACCGATGAAGCTTGGCCTTGATCTGCGTGGTGGTGTTCACTTCTTAATGGAAGTGGATATGGACGCTGCGATGGAAAAATTGATTGGCCAGCAAGAAGAAGCGTTTCGCAGCGAACTGCGTGATGACAAAATTCGCTATCGCGCCATTCGCTCTGTGGGCAACGACCGAGTGGAAGTCACTTTGCGTGACGATGAGCAATTAGAGCAAGCACAGCAAGCATTAACGTCGAAACATCCTGATATGACTTTTACTACGTCTAAGGCTGACGGTCGCTTTGCGCTGATTGCTCAATTTACTGAGCAGCGTTTGCAGGAAGTTCGAAATTACGCCGTTGAGCAGAACATCACGATTTTGCGTAACCGTGTTAACGAATTAGGGGTCGCTGAACCCTTAGTGCAACGTCAAGGTGCCAGCCGCATTGTGGTTGAGTTACCGGGGGTTCAAGATACCGCTCGTGCTAAAGAGATTCTTGGCGCAACCGCGACTCTTGAGTTTCGTGAAGTTGATGACAAGGCTGATTTAGCCGCCGCGGCTTCTGGTCGTGCTCCTGCTGGGAGTGAAATCAAATCTGATCGTAATGGTCGCCCGGTTGTCTTGAAAAAACGCGTGATTCTAGGTGGTCAAAGTATCACGGATGCCAGCTCTAGCATGGATGAATATGGTCGCCCGCAAGTGAACATTTCGTTAGATAGCGAAGGCGGAAATAAGATGTCGGCGTTCTCTAAAAAGAACATTGGCAAGCTTATGGCAACGGTATTTGCAGAGTACAAAGACAGCGGCCGTCGGACACCTGATGGCAAAGTGATTCTCGATAAGCATGAAGAAGTGATCAACCAAGCAACGATTCAGTCGGCTCTTGGGCGTAACTTCCGTATCACGGGAATTGATTCTGCTGCAGAAGCTCAAAACCTTGCACTTTTACTGCGTGCAGGTGCGTTAATTGCGCCAATCTCTATTGTTGAAGAGCGTACCATTGGTCCATCAATGGGGCAGCAAAATATCGATATGGGCATTCAAGCCTGCATCTGGGGTATGGTTGCTGTGATGCTCTTTACGCTGCTTTACTACCGTGGTTTTGGCTTGATTGCCAATATTGCATTGATGGCGAACCTTGTACTCATTATTGGTGTGATGTCGATGATCCCAGGGGCGACAATGACCTTGCCGGGTATTGCGGGCATCGTATTGACGGTTGGTATGGCCGTGGATGCTAACGTTCTGATCTTCGAGCGTATTCGTGAAGAGCTCCGTGATGGACGAAACCCACAACAAGCTATCCACCAAGGCTATGCTAACGCGTTCAGTACCATTGCTGATGCCAACATCACTACGTTGATTACGGCAATCATTCTATTTGCTGTGGGTACTGGAGCCATCAAAGGGTTTGCCGTCACACTTTCCATCGGTATTTTAACCTCAATGTTTACCGCTATTATCGGGACTCGCTGTATCGTGAACTTGATATACGGTGGTAAACGCATTAAAAAATTGTCGATCTAAGGCTAGGAATTACTATGTTTCAGATTCTAAAAGCAGATAAAACGATCGACTTTATGCGTTGGTCTAAATTTGCGTTTTTATTCTCTCTTTTAATGATTGGTGCGTCTATTTTCACTTTATCAACCAAGTGGTTGAACTGGGGACTGGACTTCACCGGCGGTACTTTGATTGAAGTTGGGTTTGAACACCCAGCTAATCTTGAAGATATCCGTGGTGCACTTGAAGCAAAAGGGTTTGGTGATGCAACCGTGCAGAACTTTGGTTCTGCGCGTGAAGTGATGGTTCGCCTTCGTCCACGTGCGGACATGGTTGGCGAGACGTTAGGCAATCAAATTCTTTCTGCTATTAAAGAGGGGACAGGAAAAAGTGTCGAGATGCGTCGCATTGAGTTCGTTGGTCCGAATGTGGGCGATGAATTAGCTGAAGCAGGAGGCTTAGCGATTTTAGCTTCGCTCATCTGTATTTTGCTTTATGTCTCTGTTCGTTTTGAATGGCGGCTCGCAGCGGGTGCGGTAATGTCATTGGCACACGATGTGATCATCACGCTTGGTATCTTCTCTATCATGCAAATTGAGGTTGATTTAACGATTGTTGCCGCTTTGCTGACCGTTGTCGGTTACTCGCTCAACGATACGATTGTGGTATTTGACCGCATCCGTGAAAACTTCCGTAAATTGCGTAAAGGTGATTCAGCCGAGATCATGAACAGCTCAATTACCCAAACCTTGAGCCGTACCTTGATTACATCAGGCACAACCTTGCTGGTGGTGATCGCGCTCTTTGTGCAAGGTGGGGCGAACATACATGGTTTTGCCACTGCTTTACTGCTCGGTATCACAGTGGGTACTTATTCATCTATCTATGTTGCGTCAGCGTTGGCACTGAAATTAGGAATTACCCGTGAGCACCTACTTCCACCTCAAGTGGAAAAAGAGGGTGCGGAGTTCGACGAACTTCCTTAGCAGCCTGAAAGTTTCTTAAATAGCCAAAGCCGCAGAATATTCTGCGGCTTTTTTCTAACCCATCCCACACCGCGGTCACTCTCAGTAGCAAAGTATAAAACGAAACTAAAAAAGCCTCGTATATTGCTATACGAGGCTTGAATCAATTTTGACGGTGTTGATGGTATTTAGTGCAACCTATTTAAGAATAGCGCTGTTACCGTTATCACGAATGTGTTTCAAAATCGCTTTAACACCACGGGCACTTGAACCTACAATGTTGCCCGATTTCATGTATTCAGTACCGCCAGAGAAATCGGTAAGAATAACGCCTGCTTCACGAGCGATCAGCTCGCCAGCGGCTAAATTCCAAGGTCTTAAACCCAGTTCAAAGTAACCATCGACACGGTTTGAAGCTAGATAACATAAATCAAGCGCAGGAGAACCAGTACGACGGAAATCGGCACATTCAACAAACAGTGCAGACATAATCTTCATGAAAGATTCGGCATGTTGCTTTTGTTTGTATGGGAAACCTGTGGCGAGAATCGTGCCTTGAAGATCTTTTAACTGTTTTACACGAAGGCGTGAGTTGTTTAATTGCGCACCAGCGCCACGTTGAGCGGTAAACAGCTCATTGCGCATTGGGTCATAAACACAAGCAACTTCCGTTTTGCCTTTAATGCGAACCGCGATAGAAACGGCGAAGTGGGGTAAACCTTTGACGAAGTTTGTTGTGCCATCCAGTGGGTCGATGATCCATTGAACGTCCTTATCTTTACCGTCGATAAGCCCGTTTTCTTCAGCAACGATACTGTGTTCTGGGTAAGAACTTTTGATTGTATCGATGATCATAGTTTCTGCTTCTTTGTCTACGTTAGTAACAAAGTCATTAGTCCCTTTCTGAGTTGTTTCGATTTTCTCAGTATTTTCTAGTGATTTAGCAATATGGTTACCAGCTTTTCGCGCAGCGCGAATAGCAATGTTTAGCATTGGATGCATACAGTTTTCCCAACGGATGTTAAAGAACGAAAAAGCGGGCAGCAGTATAACAAAGTTTTATTAAAAAGGAAGTGGCTATTTTTTGCTCGGTTGTTCATATGTAGCTAAAGGACCTGACCATTTTAGTCAGCTTTATGTTAGTATTCTGTCGTTTAAAATAGAGTGGCGCACAACGTAATGCTAGACAATGTAAAAATCATTTTAGTAGGGACATCTCATTCAGGAAATATTGGTTCTGCTGCCCGAGCGATGAAGGTCATGGGCCTAAGTAAAATGATTTTGGTTTCACCTCAATGTGAGGTAGACGCTCAAGCGATCGCTCTAGCTGCTGGGGCAAGCGACATTGCTTTAAATGCGGAGATCGTGGATACGCTAGAGCAGGCTGTCGCAGATTGTGGCCTGGTGGTTGGGTCAAGTGCGCGCTCACGAACTTTGGAGTGGCCAATGCTTGAACCACGTGAATGTGGCGAAAAATTTGCGCAAGAGGGGCTACATTATCCTGTTGCTTTGGTGTTTGGCCGAGAAAAAACCGGGCTGACCAATGATGAACTGCAAAAGTGCCATTTTCATGTGTGCATTCCGGCTAATCCTGAATACAGTTCGTTAAACCTGGCTATGGCCGTACAAACATTGAGTTATGAGGTGCGTGTTGCTTACCTAAATAATGAAAAAAAAGCTTATCAAGCCCAGCCAGAAGAAGCGTATCCTCTGCATCACGAATTAGAAATGTTCTATCAGCATCTTGAAAAGGTAATGATACAGACACAGTTTATTTCAAAGGAACAGCCGGGACAGATCATGAATAAACTCCGTCGGCTATTTTCTCGTTCGCGTCCAGAGTCTCAAGAAATCAATATATTACGTGGTGTGTTGACCTCAATTGAGAAGCATCGCAGCAATCAATAATTATCCAGATTAATAATGGGGTTAAATACCTGACTAAATTAGTCAAATAAATACTTGACCTATTTAGTCAGGTATGGAAAAATTCCAACCACATAATCAATGTGGATACGGTGATATGAGACTTACATCTAAAGGAAGATATGCGGTTACAGCCATGTTAGATGTGGCTCTGCATTCGCAACAAACCCCAGTGCCACTGGCGGATATTTCCGAACGGCAAGGCATTTCGCTCTCTTACCTTGAGCAGCTGTTTTCTAAACTGCGTAAAGCGGGGCTAGTTGCTAGTGTGCGTGGTCCAGGTGGTGGATACCGCCTAGGTGCAGATGCCTGCTCAATTTCGATTGGTACTGTGATTGCCGCTGTTGATGAATCAGTTGATGCAACAAAATGTAATGGAAGAGCCGACTGCCAAGGTGGTACTCGCTGCTTAACACATACGTTATGGCGAGATCTTAGCTCTCGCATTAGTGACTTTCTGAACAACATTACTCTTGGCGAGTTAATGATTGATAATGAAGTACTAGAAATTTCTGACCGCCAAGGCTTGGGCCTGACGGTGAACCACGGGTTAACCAATAAAAATACCAATACCGTGATTATCGGCTCGGTGCCCGTAGGTCTTAATGCCCGCTCATAGCGGCAATGTTTACATTGGAGTAGAAAATGAAACTGCCTATTTATTTTGACTATTCAGCTACCTGTCCAGTTGACCCTCGCGTGGCTGAAAAGATGGTTCAGTACATGACGATGGATGGTGTTTTTGGTAATCCAGCATCGCGATCGCACCGTTATGGCTGGCAGGCAGAAGAAGCCGTAGACACTGCGCGTGAGCAAATTGCTGAACTGCTTAATGCTGATCCTCGCGAAATCGTATTCACGTCCGGTGCGACAGAGTCAGATAACCTCGCGATCAAAGGTGTGGCGCATTTCTATGCCAAGCAAGGTAAGCATATCATTACCTGTAAAACTGAGCATAAAGCGGTGCTTGATCCATGTCGTCAGCTTGAGCGTGAAGGTTATGAAGTGACCTATCTTGAGCCAGAATCGAATGGCTTGATTGATCTAAAAAAATTAGAAGCGGCAATGCGTGATGACACAATTTTGGTGTCGATCATGCACGTGAACAACGAAATTGGCGTAATTCAGGACATCATGGCGATCGGTGAGCTTTGCCGTGAACGCAAGATAATTTTCCACGTAGATGCAGCGCAATCTGCCGGTAAAATTCCCCTTGATGTACAAGAAATGAAAGTGGATCTTATCTCCCTTTCTGCGCATAAAGCGTATGGACCTAAAGGGATTGGCGCATTATATGTTCGCCGTAAACCTCGTATTCGCCTTGAAGCGCAAATGCACGGTGGCGGCCATGAACGTGGTTTCCGTTCAGGCACATTACCAACGCACCAAATCGTAGGTATGGGTGAAGCATTCCGTATTGCTAAGCAAGACATGCAAAAAGATTTTGACCACGCAAAAGCATTGCGTGATCGTCTACTCGCTGGTGTACAAGACATGGAAGCCGTGAGTGTGAATGGCGATTTAGATCAGCGTGTTCCGCACAACCTGAATATTAGTTTTGCCTTTGTTGAAGGCGAATCGCTACTGATGTCTTTGAAAGACTTAGCAGTATCATCAGGTAGTGCTTGTACGTCGGCCAGCTTAGAGCCGTCATATGTACTGCGCGCGCTTGGTTTGAACGATGAAATGGCGCACAGCTCAATTCGTTTCTCATTTGGCCGTTTTACGACCGAAGAGGAAGTGGACTACGCCGTTGAACAAATCCGCGTAGCCGTAAGCAAATTACGTGACATGTCTCCTCTATGGGATATGTATCAAGAGGGTGTGGATTTAAACACCGTTGAATGGGCACATCACTAGTCCTTTAAAAGGCACTGGTTTATTCCCAAGGAAATAGAGGATTAGAGGTAACTATCATGGCATACAGCGAAAAAGTAATTGATCACTATGAAAACCCACGTAATGTTGGCTCTTTTGATAAAGAAGATCCAACCATTGGTAGTGGTATGGTTGGCGCTCCAGCTTGTGGCGACGTAATGAAGCTACAAATTAAAGTGACGCCAGAAGGCATCATTGAAGATGCAAAATTTAAAACCTACGGTTGTGGTAGCGCGATTGCTTCGAGCTCACTGGTTACTGAATGGGTCAAAGGCAAGAGCATTGACGAAGCGGCAGCTATTAAGAACTCTGAAATCGCGGAAGAGCTAGAGCTTCCACCAGTGAAAGTTCACTGTTCGATTTTGGCGGAAGATGCGATCAAAGCTGCCGTTGCCGATTATAAAAAGAAACACCAACAATAATATTAAGGGAGTGAATGATGGTTCACTCCCATAAGTTCAAACTAAGAATCTAAGGTTGTAGTATGGCCATTACCTTAACTGAAACAGCAGCGCATCGCGTTCGAGCATTCCTAGATAACCGAGGCAAAGGCGTAGGTTTACGTCTTGGAGTGAAAACAACAGGCTGCTCGGGTATGGCTTACGTGCTTGAATTCGTTGATGACGTTAACGAAGAAGACGAAGTGTTTGAAGATCATGGTGTCAAAGTGATTATCGATTCGAAAAGCCTCGTCTACCTTGATGGCACACAGCTTGACTATGTCAAAGAAGGGCTAAACGAAGGTTTTGAGTTCAACAACCCGAATGCAAAAAGCGAATGTGGTTGTGGTGAAAGCTTCAACGTGTAACGGATTGGCTTTCGGCGTGACTAGGCTCACTTGAGCCTAGTGTCGAGCACTAGGAGCAATGTGTTAATGAACTATTTTGAATTATTTGGGCTACCAAGTCAGTTTGCACTGGATGGTAGCCTTCTTTCTTCTCAGTTTCGTGCGCTGCAAAAACGGTTTCATCCCGACAACTTTGCCACTGCGTCTGAGCGAGATCGCCTGCTTGCTGTGCAAAACGCCTCACAAATCAATGATGCTTATCAAACATTAAAATCGCCGATCAGTCGCGCAGAATACTTGTTGCTTGAACAAGGCATAGAGTTACGCGCAGAACACCAAACCATGCAAGATCCGCTGTTTTTAATGGAGCAAATGGAGCTGCGAGAAGAGCTTGAAGCCATCGCCTCACAGTCTGATGTTGAAAGTGCGTTATTCGATTTTGAAAACAGAGTTAGCAAGATGTATAAACAGCATCTTACCTTGGTTGAGCAACAACTTAATCAGGCTCAATGGAACCTTGCGGCTGATACGGTTCGCAAGCTTAAATTTATTGCCAAGCTCAAAAATGAAATAGAAAGAGTCGAAGAACAGTTACTCGGCTAGTTCGATAATAAGGACCAACCCATGGCATTACTTCAAATTGCAGAACCCGGTCAAAGCTCTGCGCCGCATCAGCATAAACTCGCAGCGGGTATCGACTTGGGGACAACCAACTCATTAGTCGCATCGGTTCGAAGCGGTAATGCGACGACGCTTGCTGATGAACAAGGACGCTCGATCCTCCCTTCGGTGGTCCACTATTCGGCTCAAGAGCGTTGCGTAGGCTTTGATGCCAGAGCACACGCGCAAGTTGATCCTGCTAATACCATCATTTCTGTGAAGCGTTTGATCGGCCGTTCACTGGCTGACATTCAGGCGCGTTATCCCACATTGCCTTATCGCTTCAAAGCCAGTGACAACGGTTTGCCTATTTTGCAAACGGCTCAAGGTGATAAGAACCCGATTCAAGTTTCCGCCGATATTCTTCAATCTCTTGCTCAGCGTGCCGAAGCGTCGTTGGGTGGTGAATTAGCGGGCGTGGTGATTACCGTACCTGCTTACTTTGATGATGCGCAACGCGTGGGCACCAAAGATGCTGCTCAACTTGCCGGCTTGCACGTACTGCGTTTACTCAATGAACCTACCGCCGCAGCGATTGCCTATGGCTTAGACTCAGCGCAAAAAGGTGTGATTGCGGTTTATGATTTAGGTGGCGGTACGTTTGATATCTCTATTTTACGCCTGTCGAAAGGCGTGTTTGAGGTACTCGCGACTGGTGGCGATTCCGCGCTCGGTGGTGATGATTTTGACCATTTGATTGCTGACCATTTTTTGAGCCAAATCGGCTTAGCTGAACCGCTCAGTGCAGAGCAGCAACGAGCATTGCTTGATGCGGCCACCGAAGCGAAAATTGCCTTATCTGATACTGATAGTGTCGAGGTTTCTGTGCTGGGTTGGCAAGGGCGTTTAACTCGCGATGAGTTTAACCAACTCATCACGCCACTAGTAAAAAAAACCTTACTATCGTGTCGTCGAGCACTCAAAGATGCCGAGATTACTGCAGATGAAGTGTTGGAAGTGGTGATGGTCGGCGGTTCAACTCGTACGCCACTGGTTCGAGATTTAGTTGGTGAATTTTTTGGTCGCACACCACTAACTAGCATCAACCCTGATGAAGTTGTCGCGATTGGTGCAGCAATTCAAGCCGACATTTTGGTGGGTAATAAACCCGATTCAGAAATGTTACTGCTGGATGTAATTCCCCTGTCGCTGGGTATTGAAACCATGGGTGGCTTAGTGGAAAAAATCATCCCACGTAACACCACCATTCCTGTTGCGAAAGCTCAAGAATTCACCACCTTCAAAGATGGTCAAACAGCCATGAGCATCCATACGGTGCAGGGCGAACGTGAGATGGTAGACGATTGCCGCTCATTGGCTCGTTTTTCACTAAAAGGTATTCCACCAATGACGGCGGGTGCCGCGCATATCCGCGTAACTTATCAAGTTGATGCAGATGGCTTACTCTCTGTGACAGCGATGGAAAAAAGTACGGGAGTTCAGGCGGAAATTCAAGTTAAGCCCTCGTATGGACTGAGTGATAATGAAGTAGCAAATATGCTGCGAGATTCGATGACGTTTGCCAAACAAGATATGCAGACTCGCGCTCTGGCAGAGCAACGTGTAGAAGCCGATCGTGTAATCGAAGGTTTGATCTCTGCCTTACAGGCCGATGGTGATGAATTGTTATCTGAGTCAGAAAAGCAGATCCTTCTGAATGCAATAGAAGATTTAATTGTGCTGCGTAATGGTGATAGCGCCGATGCCATCGAGCAAGGAATTAAAGAGACAGACAAAGCCAGCCAAGATTTTGCTTCACGCCGTATGGATAAATCCATTCGCAGTGCACTTGCTGGTCAATCGGTAGATGATATTTAAAGAGAAAAATTATGCCTAAGATTATTGTGTTACCTCACCAAGAGCTTTGTCCTGAAGGTGCCGTTCTGGAAGCGCAAGCAGGAGAAACCGTACTGGATGTGGCGCTGAAAAATGGTATCGCTATTGAACATGCGTGTGAAAAATCCTGCGCATGCACGACTTGCCATATTATCGTTCGCGAAGGGTTTGACTCACTTGATGAGAGTGATGAGTTGGAAGATGACATGCTTGATAAAGCGTGGGGTCTTGAACCTGAATCTCGCCTTGGCTGCCAAGCTAGAGTCGCTAACGAAGATTTAGTGGTTGAAATTCCAAAGTACACACTCAATCTGGCTTCTGAAGATCATTAATCCTATTGAGCGTATTAACGCCCGTTCACTGTTTGTAAAAGGAAAGCAAAATGAAATGGACCGATTCTCGTGACATTGCGATCGAGCTTTGTGAGCAATACCCAGACGTAGATCCTAAAAATGTACGTTTTACGGATCTACACCAGTGGGTGATGGAACTGGAAGAGTTTGATGATGAGCCAAACCGTTCCAACGAAAAAATTCTCGAAGCGATTATTCTATGTTGGATGGAAGAGATCGACTAAGACTATTGCTAACATGATGGTTATTCAGTAAAACATCACAGAGTTAACAATTTTAACTAAAAAGAGCGGACCGAATGGTCCGTTTTTTTATCAAGTTGACATTTTGACCCTACAAAATGCTAACATCCCTTGGTTATTTAATCGTAATGGCACAGGTGAGGCCATATTCAGGCAAGGAGAAACCATGTCTACAAAGATGTCCGTATTTATCAGCCAACAAGCTGCCCAGCCTCAGTGGGGAGAAAAGGCGATTGTTTCGTTTTCAGAAAATGGTGCCACAATTCATGCTATTGAGAGTGAGCATGAACTCAGCGCGGTTCAGCGCGCGGCACGTAAGCTTGATGGGCAAGCTATCAGAGCTATCAGCCTACAAGGTGACGGTTGGCACTTAGAAAATATTTGGGCTTTCTACCAAGGTTATCGTGAAGCGAAAAAACTCAACACACTAGAATGGCAACCGCTGAGTGAGTCAGATCAAGCCGAGTTAGAATATCGTATTAAAGCGACGGAATGGACGCGCGATATCATCAATAAAAGCGCCGAAGAAGTCGCGCCGCGTCAGTTAGCGACCATGGCGGCTGAGTTCATCAAATCGCTAGCCCCTGAGCATGTCAGCTACCGTATTGTCAAAGATAAAGATCTACTCACCGAAGGTTGGGAAGGTATTTATGCGGTTGGGCGTGGCTCCGAGCGCACATCAGCTATGCTGCAACTCGATTACAATCCGACAGGAAAAGAGAGTGCTCCTGTTTTTGCTTGCTTAATTGGCAAAGGCATTACTTTTGATTCTGGTGGTTACAGTTTAAAAACGTCCAACTTTATGTCGGCGATGAAAGCAGATATGGGGGGCGCTGCAACGATCACCGGTGGTCTTGGTTTGGCTATCATGCGTGGTTTTAATAAACGTGTGAAACTCATTTTGTGTTGTGCAGAAAATATGGTTTCCGGACGCGCCTTGAAACTGGGTGATATCATCACTTATAAAAATGGCACCACAGTTGAAATAATGAATACCGATGCAGAAGGCCGCCTAGTGTTGGCCGATGGCTTGATTTATGCCAACGAGCAAAAACCGCAGCTTATTATTGATTGCGCGACATTAACGGGTGCCGCCAAAAATGCACTCGGCAATGATTACCATGCACTACTCAGCTTTGATGAGAGCTTATCCCAGCAGGCATTGGTGGCAGCTCACCAAGAGAAAGAAGGCTTATGGCCTCTGCCTTTGGCTGAGTTTCATCGCTCTATGTTGCCTTCAAGCTTTGCGGATCTCTCTAACATCAGCTCAGGTGATTATTCACCGGGAGCAAGTACCGCAGCGGCCTTCCTCTCTTACTTTGTTGAAGATTACAAAAAAGGGTGGCTGCACTTTGACTGCGCCGGTACTTACCGCAAATCAGCAAGCGATAAATGGGCCGCAGGTGCAACGGCAATGGGGGTGCGTACATTAGCACGCATTTTGACCGACCAAGCTCAATAATGAAAAACCGCTCAACTCTCTGTTTTGGGCGGTTCACTATAACTAAAAAAACAAAAGAAAAAGGATAACCTTATGGCTCTAGAAAGAACATTTTCTATCATTAAACCCGATGCGGTAGAACGTAACTTGATTGGTGAAATCTATCACCGTATCGAAAAATCAGGTTTGCGTATTATCGCCGCGAAAATGGTACATTTGAACGAAGAGCAAGCGAGCGGCTTTTATGCTGAGCATGAAGGCAAAGCGTTTTTTCCAGCACTAAAAGAATTTATGACCTCAGGGCCGATCATGGCTCAAGTGCTTGAAGGTGAAGATGCTATTGCTCGTTACCGCGAATTAATGGGTAAAACTAACCCAGAAGAAGCGGCATGTGGAACCATTCGTGCTGATTACGCATTAAGCATGCGCCATAACTCAGTTCATGGCAGTGATAGTCCTGAATCGGCGGCACGTGAAATCGCTTTTTTCTTCCCTGAATCAGAGATTTTCTCTCGTTAATCTTGGCGTTTTCTATCCCAAATTCTTTCGATTAAGGCCTCACGTTGTGAGGCTTTTTTATACTCGTATGATTGGGAACTGTAGAGTAAAAACAATCCGCCAAGCATTGAATGACTTAGTAATTGAAGGGTTGTACAACCCTTGTTGTTACTGCATAAAGGCTGTACAATTCGCGCCCTTATTTATTGTTTCCGTCGTTGAGAGGCCACATGACTATTGAAAAAGTCAATCTGCTTGATTTTGATCGCCAAGGTCTGCGTAAATTTTTTGCTGAAGAGCTCAGTGAAAAAGCGTTCCGCGCTGATCAGGTCATGAAGTGGATCTACCATTTTGGTTGTGATGACTTCGAACAAATGACCAATATCAACAAGAAACTGCGTGAGCAACTGCAACAACGTTGTGAAATTCGCGCGCCGATCGTTTCACAAGCACAACATTCGTCTGATGGTACGATTAAGTGGGCGATGCGTGTAGGAGATCAAGATGTTGAAACGGTTTACATCCCAGAGGAAGACCGAGCGACTTTGTGCGTCTCTTCCCAAGTTGGCTGTGCTCTGGAATGCAAATTCTGTTCAACGGCTCAGCAAGGTTTTAACCGTAACCTCAAAGTGTCTGAAATTATCGGGCAAGTTTGGCGCGCAGCGAGAGAAATTGGCCTTGAGAAAGAGACGGGTCGTCGTCCGATTACTAACGTAGTAATGATGGGGATGGGCGAGCCTTTGCTCAACATGAAAAACTTGATCCCAGCGTTAGAGATCATGCTGGATGATTTAGGTTTTGGCTTGTCAAAACGTCGTGTCACCGTGTCGACTTCGGGCGTGGTTTCTGGTCTTGATCAAATGACAGGGCAAATCGATGTTGCATTAGCGATTTCATTGCATGCACCCAATGACAAATTACGCAGCGAAATTATGCCGATCAATGATCGCTGGGATATTCAAGATTTCTTGGCCTCAGTGCGTCGTTATATCGCCACTTCAAATGCAAACCGTGGCAAGGTTACGGTGGAATATGTGTTGCTGGATCACGTCAATGACGATATGGACCACGCGCACGAATTGGCTAAGTTGATGAAAGGCACGCCGTGCAAAATTAACCTGATCCCATTTAACCCTTATCCCGGTTCACCTTATAAAAAACCGAGTAATTCACGTATTGACCGTTTTCAAAAAACACTGATGCAGTATGAACACACAGTGACGGTGCGTAAAACTCGTGGTGATGATATTGATGCCGCTTGTGGGCAGCTAGTGGGTGATGTGATTGATAGAACCAAACGGACCAAAATGAAACAAATGGGTGGCGATGTCATTCCTGTCAAATCGGTCTAAATCGGATGATAAAGCAAAGCCAGAGATTCCTCTGGCTTTGTGCATTTTTACCATTTGAAATAATTTTCCGCGATTTTGACGTCAATTTTATGAAAAATATTGACCTAGCTGTAATTTCTTTCCTAAAGCCATGTTGTTTAACGTCAAATATCCATTAGAATTGCTAACTGACGTAATGTTAAATTTGAACTGTCGCCTGCATCAATGAATGCAAATTTTTCACCGTGTTGGAATGCACCATTTTATTACTACGAACTAATAACAATAAAAGTGATGACGGTGCCATTCGAGCCATAACATAATGAGATGTACAAAACGGATGACTACTGAACAAGAACAGATTATTGCAGATGTAAAAACAGACACGGTGCAACCCGGTACTTTATTAAAGGCAAAGCGTGAAGCGTTGGGATTAACGCAAAAGCAAGTTGCCGATAGGTTGCGGTTACGTCTCTCTATCATTCAGAGTTTAGAAGAGAATAACTTCGCCTCGGACCAAGTGGCGACGTTTACTCGCGGTTATTTACGTTCCTATGCGAAGGCCGTCGGGATCAAAGAGTCAGTTATTTTAGCTTCCTTTGATGATTGCTATCCTACGGTTGTCGCTGAGCAACCGATGCAAAGTTTTTCGAAGAAAACCAAGCGAGAGAAACACGATAGCCGTATTATGACGCTGACGTGGGGTATTTTTGCCATCATTATTGGTATTTCCTCATTATGGTGGTGGCAAAACCAAGAACAAGAGAATGTTGTGGTTGAGAGTTCACCATCAATCACGTCGACATCGGTTGAACGTTTGCGAGATGAGGATTTCACGACCGTTCCTGAATTAGTGCCTACGGTTGACGAATCTCAAGTAGAAGCAGAAGCGGTGGATATCCCTGTAGAAATCAACACTCAGGCTGCAGAACTTATCCCTTCACCTGAAGATGATACAGCCGAAGCCGACCTGAGTGCGAGCAACGATCCTGTATTGGATAAGACGCCACCGCAGGATGCAACGAATCCATACGCTCCTCTCACACTCACATTCAGCGCAGATTGTTGGATTCAGGTGAAAGATGCAGCAGGCAAAACCCTTTCCACTGGGATTAAAAAATCAGGGCAAACCGTAACCTTGCAAGGTGAAGCTCCGTTTCAAATCATTCTTGGCGCGCCTGAAAGCGTTTCAATGACATTTGCAAGTGAACCTGTAGACCTTTCTGGGTATACTTCCGGTAAAGTCGCTCGATTCACCTTACCTTAGAAAATACTATGCAACACGAATCTCCAATTAAGCGTCGTTCATCGACGCGTATTTATGTCGGTAATGTGCCCATCGGTGATGGTGCTCCTATTGCTGTTCAATCTATGACCAACACGCGCACTACCGATGTTGCGGCAACGGTCGCCCAAATTAAAGCGTTAGAAAAAGTCGGGGCTGATATCGTACGGGTTTCAGTACCGACAATGGACGCGGCAGAAGCGTTCAAGTTGATCAAGCAGCAAGTATCCATCCCGCTGGTGGCTGACATCCATTTTGATTACCGCATTGCGTTGAAAGTCGCCGAATATGGCGTTGATTGCTTGCGTATCAACCCTGGTAACATTGGCAACGAAGAACGTATTCGCGCCGTGGTCGATTGCGCACGTGACAAGAACATACCCATTCGGATTGGCGTGAATGGTGGGTCGCTCGAAAAAGAGATCCAAATTAAATATGGTGAGCCAACACCGGCCGCTTTAGTCGAGTCAGCGATGCGTCATGTCGATATTCTTGAAAGACTCAACTTTGATCAATTCAAAGTCAGCGTTAAAGCATCGGATGTTTTTCTCGCCGTTGATTCCTACCGTCTACTGGCTAAACAGATTGCCCAACCTCTGCATCTTGGTATTACGGAAGCAGGAGGCGCAAGAGCCGGTGCAGTTAAATCGGCAGTGGGCTTAGGTATGCTGCTTGCCGAAGGCATCGGTGATACGCTGCGTATTTCACTGGCTGCGGATCCGATCGAAGAGATCAAAGTCGGCTTTGATATTCTTAAATCGCTGCGTATTCGTTCGCGAGGCATTAACTTCATCGCTTGTCCAAGCTGTTCACGTCAAGAGTTTGATGTGATCGCCACAGTCAATGCGTTAGAGCAACGTTTGGAAGATATTTTGACACCTATGGATGTCTCGATCATCGGTTGCGTGGTTAATGGCCCAGGTGAAGCTGAAGCTTCTCATCTTGGTTTGGCTGGCAGCAACAAGAAAAGTGCATTCTACGAAGACGGCGTCCGCCAGAAAGAGCGTTTTGATAACGATGATCTGGTCAGCCAACTCGAAGCGAAAATTCGCGCGAAGGCCTCTATTCTCGATGAGAAGAACCGAATCAACGTGACTCAAATCGAACAAAATTAATCTCAACGACCTTACGGTAAGTATTGTGGCAAAAACAATTCAAGCAATTCGAGGCATGAACGACTGCCTCCCAACTCAGTCTCCACTTTGGCAAAAAGTGGAAGGCACAGTGAAAAACGTGATTAGTGCATATGGCTACAATGAAGTACGTATGCCTATCGTTGAGATGACACATCTATTTAGCCGTGCGATCGGTGAAGTGACCGATGTGGTTGAAAAAGAGATGTATTCTTTTGAAGATCGCAATGGTGACAGTTTATCGCTTCGCCCTGAGGGTACCGCAGGTTGTGTCCGTTCTGGTATCGAAAATGGTTTGCTCTACAACCAAGAGCAACGTTTATGGTACATGGGGCCGATGTTCCGTCATGAACGTCCGCAAAAAGGGCGCTACCGTCAATTCCACCAATGTGGGGTTGAAGTGTTTGGCCTGGATGGTCCTGATGTTGATGCCGAGCTGATTATGATGACCGCGCGTTTGTGGCGTGAATTGGGCATCGACAAACATGTTCGTTTGGAACTGAACTCAATTGGTTCTCTTGAAGCGCGTGCCAATTACCGCACCGCTTTGATTGACTATTTAGAGCAGCATCAAGAGGTGTTGGATGAAGATGCCAAACGTCGTATGTACACCAACCCACTGCGTGTACTCGATACTAAAAATCCAGATATTCAAGCGATTTTAGGTGACGCACCCAAATTGTCTGAGTATCTAGATGAAGAATCCAAGCAACATTTTGCAGGCTTATGTGAACTTCTTACCGCTGCGGGTATCGAATACCAAGTTAACGAGCGCTTGGTGCGCGGCCTAGACTACTACAACCGCACCGTATTTGAGTGGATCACCGAAAGCTTAGGTGCTCAGGGTACGGTTTGTGGCGGTGGACGTTATGATGGCTTGGTAGAACAACTGGGTGGCAAAGCGACACCGGCAGTGGGTTTTGCCATGGGGTTAGAGCGCTTAGTGCTGATGATGGAAACTCTGGAACTGACCGACGTGCGTCGCAGTGTCGATGTGTACATGGTCAGTGCGGGTGAAGGCACTATGATGGCAGCAATGAAACTTGCTGAGCAGTTGCGTGAACAGGTTCCGGGGCTGCGTGTTATGAACCATTTTGGTGGTGGTAACTTCAAAAAACAATTTAAACGTGCTGATAAAGTGGGCGCTGCGGTGGCTTTGGTATTAGGCGAAGATGAAGTCGCAGAAAGCACAGTAGTTCTCAAAGATCTTATCGGTGGTGAACAAATTACGATTTCTCAAACTGAAGTCGCGAGCAAACTGACGCATCTTGTGTAAGCAAGCGCATTTGAGACATCTATTAAAGAGGACAGGAAGTGGAACTCTACGATACTGAAGAACAACAAGTTGAAGCGATAAAAGATTGGTGGAAAGAGAACGGTAAAGCCGTGATCTTTGGTGCTGTAATTGGCCTTGGTGGCTTGTTTGGTTGGCGTTACTACCAAGATAGCGTTATTGCTGCGCAAGAAGCCGCTTCTGAAAGTTATAGCAAAGCGGTAACTCAGTTAGCTGCAAAAGGCGCAGAAGCAGAGATGGTTGTTGAGAGCTTTATTGATAGTAATAAAGGTACAGAATATGCCGTCTTAGCCGCACTACAACTTGCAAAAGTTCAAGTAGAAGCGGGTCAAATTGATGAAGCTTTAGCGCAGCTTGAATGGGCAAAAGCAAACACCAAAGATGATGCTATTCTACCGTTAGCGACCTATCGCGTGGCCCGTATTAAAGCGGAACAAGGCCAGTTTGATGCCGCCTTAGCTGATCTTACGACCATCACAGAGAAAGGGTGGGCGGGACGCATTGCGGAACTGCGTGGTGATATCTCACTGCGTAAAGGCGACACGGACGCGGCTTATGCGGCATACACGGAAGCACAACAAGCTGACGATGCAAGCCAAACGCTACAGATGAAACTGGACGATCTTGCCAAATAAGGGCACAAGTTGATGAAAAAGTTGTTCAACAAAGTGCTCGTTTCTGCCGTTGTGCTTGGAGCACTTGCAGGGTGTGCTAGCGAAGAAGACACCATTATCATGGCTCCTGTGCCAATGGTAACGAGTGAATTTACGCCCACAACTCAGTGGAGCACATCGATTGGTGATGGCGTAGGGCATTACTTCTCAAAGTTATCTCCAGAATACGCTTACGACAAAGTATTTATTGCTAGCCGTGATGGTTTGGTGAAAGCCTTGAACCCTAAAACGGGTAAAGAGCTGTGGAAAACCGATCTTGAACAAGATGGCACCATGCGTTTATCCGGCGGTATAGCGGCGGCCTATAGCCAAATTTACATTGGTAGTGAAAACGGTTTAGTCACTGCGCTTAATGAAGCTACAGGCGAGCTTGTATGGCAAGTTAAAGTCGACGGTGAAGTGCTAGCAGCTCCGGCTGCAGATGCGAACATGATCATTGTTAATACCAGTCGTGGCACTTTGGTGAGTTTAGACCAAGCGACGGGTGAGCAAAAATGGACCATCAGTACTGAAGTTCCTAATTTAACGTTGAGAGGCGACAGCAAACCTGTTGCGGTATCGGGCGGTGTTTTTTGGGGAACCTCAGGTGGCCGTCTTGCTGCCGCTATCGTTGAGCGTGGTCAGTTGATTTGGCAACAACCGATTGGCATGCCTAAAGGTGCCACTGAAATTGACCGCCTAGTCGATGTTGATGCCTCACCTATCGTGATTGGCGGCATGCTGTATGCGGTTGGTTTTAATGGCCAGTTGATCGCCATTGATCTGCGTTCGGGCAAACCAGCTTGGAAGCGGAATTACTCTTCAGCAACAGACATGGCTAGCGATGGTGGCCGATTATTTGTGGTGACCGACAAAGATCATGTGGTGGCTGTGGATACAAGAAGCGGTACCGAACTTTGGAGCAACAAACAGCTTGAACACCGTTTGCTAACTGCACCAGCGATTATCAATGGCTACCTTGTGCTAGGTGACAGTGAAGGTTATCTACATTGGATTGATCGCAGCAGTGGCGAATTCGTTGCCCAACAGTTGGTTGATAAGAGCGGTTTTGCGGTGAGTCCTCTCGCTGTCGATGATGGTTATGTCAGCATGACCCGTAATGGCAATGTAAAGAAACTGACGATTAAAAAATAAATCGTGATATAATTCACATTCGGCTCCTGGCTGGTAACAGTTAGGGGCCGTTTTATTGAATAAATAGATGTGGTTATAGGTAAAAATTTAATGCTTGCTAGCAAGTGTTTACCTATAACTACATAAGAGAAAATATTGTAGAGGTTAGTATGGTTCCTGTTGTTGCTCTTGTTGGGCGTCCCAATGTCGGTAAATCTACGTTGTTTAACCGATTAACTCGCACTCGCGATGCGTTGGTGGCGGATTTCCCCGGTTTAACGCGTGACCGTAAATATGGCCAAGCTAAATTGGGTGAGCACGACTTCATTGTTATCGATACTGGCGGTATTGATGGTAGTGAAGAGGGTGTAGAAACGAAAATGGCTCAACAGTCATTGGCCGCGATTGATGAAGCTGATGTTGTGCTATTTATGGTTGATGGTCGCGCTGGTTTAACGGCGGCTGATGAAGTGATCGCCCAACATCTGCGTAAGATTGAAAAGCGCGCTATTTTAGTCGTGAATAAAGTGGATGGCATTGACGCTGATGCTGCAAGTGCTGAGTTTTGGCAATTGGGCGTCGATCAAATGTACCAAATTGCTGCCGCTCATGGCCGTGGTGTTGGGATCCTTATCGACCGAGCTTTGAATCCACTTGCTGAAGAAATGATCGAGCAGGCTGAAGGCGAAATCGAAGATCTAACCGACTTTGAAGATGCCGAAGAAGAAAAGTTAGATTACACCGAAGAAGAAGCCGAAGCTGAATACAAACGTCTGCAAGATCAGCCGATAAAACTGGCGATCATTGGCCGTCCGAATGTCGGTAAATCGACACTCACCAACCGCATTCTCGGTGAAGAGCGTGTTGTGGTTTACGACATGCCCGGAACGACGCGAGACTCCATCTACATCCCGATGATGCGTGATGAGCGCGAGTATGTATTGATTGATACTGCTGGCGTGCGTCGTCGTACTCGCATTAACGAAACGGTTGAAAAATTCTCGGTCGTCAAAACCTTAAAAGCCGTTGAAGATGCAAACGTTGTTCTGTTAGTCATTGACGCTCGTGAGAATATCTCAGATCAAGATCTTAGCCTGCTAGGTTTTGCACTAAACGCCGGACGTTCAATAGTGCTTGCAGTCAATAAGTGGGATGGGCTCGATAACGACGTCAAAGAACGTGTCAAGAAAGAGCTCGATCGCCGTTTAGGCTTTGTCGATTTTGCTCGTATCCACTTTATCTCTGCATTGCATGGTACGGGTGTTGGTCATCTATTTGAATCGGTTCAAGAAGCGTATAAATCGGCGACAACACGTGTTGGTACATCGGTATTGACTCGCATTCTTAAA
Source organism: Vibrio sp. V04_P4A5T148 (assembly GCF_963875605.1). Classification (NCBI taxonomy): domain Bacteria; kingdom Pseudomonadati; phylum Pseudomonadota; class Gammaproteobacteria; order Vibrionales; family Vibrionaceae; genus Vibrio; species Vibrio sp. V04_P4A5T148. Next base: position 112,757 of record NZ_CAWNMS010000069.1, on the reverse strand, counting down.
ATGGCAACCGATGATCACCAACCGCCTATGGTTCGTAGCCGCCGCGTAAAACTCAAATACGCTCACGCAGGTGGTTATAACCCGCCGATTATCGTTGTACACGGTAACTTGGTGAATGAGCTGCCAGATTCTTACAAACGTTATTTGATGAACTATTACCGTAAGTCTTTAGAAATCATGGGTACGCCTATTCGTATCCAGTTCCAAAGCAGTGATAACCCATTTGAAGGAAAAGTGAATAAGCTGACCTTATCTCAAGAGCGTAAACGTAAACGCTTAATGACGATGATGAAAGGACGCAGCAAGTAGCCTTCCTCATAATTGAAATACCCAAGTTTAGACTTGGGTATTTTTTTGCCTAAAATTTATCATTGGCGATAGAGTCTCACTAACGTGGCGGTCTGGAAATGAAGTGCAGTACCAAAATGATTGAGTGAAAAACAGAGCATGGCAACGTTGCTGCTTTGTATAAGTATCAAACAAAACGAGTAGAACATTTCGCCAAAAGATCATTTTAATATATTCTGGTTTCTTTTATTTATTAGCTGTAATTTGGATTTTTATATCGTTATAAATCCATATGCAGAATATGTAACTTATGCTTTCGGTGTGTGGTTATATAAATGTTCTTTTGAGAGTAGATCGCTGAACGGAGCAGATAAAGCAAATGATCAGGCTGAGATCTTTTATCGATCATAGCCTAATGTGTATGAGGTGGTTGGTGAGCCTAAAGGTATTGTGATAGAGATCAAAGCTGAACTCTCGATAATCCGAGACCATACGTGCCGTTTGATGAAGTGTCGGCTATCACATGCACGATCTATCTACGCAAACGAGCTATCTATTAAAACGAACGATATAAAACATCTACCAAAATCACACTATGTGAAAGATGTTATGTGAAAGACACAAAGAGAGATGGGATCAATATGCAGGAAAATCTTTGCCCTTGTTGCCAAAATCCACTGATGTGGGATGGGCGTTACCATTGTGCTCAGTGCAAACATCACTTTAACAAAATTGGTTTTTGCCCTGAGTGTGATTCTGAGCTGGAGAAATTGCAGGCGTGTGGCGCAGCAAACTTTTTCTGTAATTCATGCAATGAGCTCAAATCAAAATCTAAGATTCGATTTGAGTTTCAAGCACAAGATTAAGTGATTAATTAACGGTAGAGAAAACTTCGCCATCCGCCACTCGGGTGATCAATTGATCGCCAGTTTTTAGATCGCAAGCGCGGTGAATCACTTTGCCTGAGCTATCTCGCGTGATCGAATAGCCTCGTTTTAGTGTCGCTAATGGGCTTACTGCGTCAAGCTTCTCTGCGGCTAGCGTTAAACGGTGTGCTGTGCGCAGGAGTTTTTTCTCCATTACGTCCAGTAATCGTTGCTCGCTTTTGGCTAGTCGATGCTGCTGCTTCGCTAAGGTTTGTACGGGAGAATGCAACTGCAGTTGATGGTATTGCTGGCCAATGTGCTCACGCTGAGTCGAAATATAGCGCTGTATCGCCCGCTGTAGGCGCATTTCTGTGTCATCAAGTTGCTGGCTTTGACGCTGCAAGCGGTAAGTGGGGTGCTGTTTCTCTAGCGCGTGAACCAAAGCGCGTAAATGATGCGCTTGTTGACTGGTGTAATAGCGCATCGCACTTTGTAGCTTGTGCTGGTATGAGGCGAAAGCTTGTCGCTTATTACTGTTGTCTCGGCTGACTAATTCTGCAGCAGCGGAGGGGGTTGGGGCACGTACGTCAGCCACAAAATCAGCAATCGTCACATCGATTTCATGCCCGACGGCACTGATAATTGGGATCTGACTAGCGGCAATTGTGCGCGCTACGATCTCGTGGTTAAAACACCATAAATCTTCTAAAGAACCGCCACCGCGACCCACAATCAATACATCACACTCTTGCCTCGCATTTGCTCTACCAATCGCTTGAGCAATTTGAATGGCCGCTTGTTCGCCTTGAACCAGTGTAGGATAAATGATGACGGGCAAGCTTGGATCGCGCCGCTTGAGCACATCAAGAATATCAAACAGGGCTGCGCCAGTTTTTGAAGTAATAACTCCGACGCATTGAGGATTTTCCGGCAAGGGGCGCTTATTGGATTGTGCAAACAGCCCTTCCGCGGCCAACTGCATCTTCAGCTTTTCAAACTCTTGCTGGAGACGACCATCTCCTTCGGGTTGCATGCTCTCGATAATGACTTGGTAGTCACCTCTGGGTTCATAAAGAGAAAGACGCGCTTTAACAAGTACCTGCTGGCCATTTTTAGGTTTGAAGGTCACAAAGCGATTATTGCCTTTGAACATCGCACATTTTACCTGCGCGCGAGAATCTTTGAGTGAGAGATACCAATGGCCAGAAACCGGAGCGGAGAAGTTCGATATTTCACCAACGAGCCACACAATGCCCATTTCATTTTCAAGTAACAGGCGTACTTCAGCATTGAGACGAGAGACAGTGTAGATGTTTTCGTTGGTCAAAGAAGGCAAGGCTAATCCCCTAGACGAGGGTATGGAAATTAGCGGCAATATAATACATATCAAGGGTTGGAATGCAAATTAAAAATGAAAAAATGAGTGGTCAAGCGATTACCTCGGGCGTATAATCCGACCGCAATATCAAATCCAAATCGATTTATCCTGTTCATTGTGTATTAGGGCAAATTGAGACAACTTGGATTTACCTTTTATTCACTCCTCTTAATTGTGAGATATTGCAAATGCTAAGAATTGCCAAAGAAGCGCTGACATTCGATGATGTTCTTCTCGTACCAGCACACTCCACCGTTCTCCCAAACACAGCCGATCTCCATACTCAGCTGACCAAAAATATCGCACTGAACATTCCGATGATCTCAGCTTCTATGGATACAGTGACAGAGGCTCGCCTTGCGATCGCTCTTGCCCAAGAGGGTGGTATTGGTTTTATCCACAAAAATATGCCCATTGAAGAGCAGGCTGAACAAGTCCGTCTTGTCAAAATTTTTGAAGCGGGTGTAGTCACTGCGCCAGTAACAGTTCGCCCTGATGCAACCATTCAAGATGTGATTGCTTTGACAGAGAAACATGGTTTTGCCGGTTTCCCTGTGGTGAGCGATCACAATGAGCTTGTCGGTATCATCACCGGCCGCGATATTCGCTTTGTTACTGATTTAACAAAAAAAGTTGAAGCAGTCATGACACCAAAAGATCGCTTAGCCACAGTTAAAGAGGGCGCATCTCGTCAGGATGTACAAGAGCGCATGCACAAAGCGCGTGTTGAAAAAGTCTTGGTAGTGAATGATGAATTCAAACTGACTGGTATGATCACCGCGAAAGATTTCCATAAAGCAGAACGCAAACCGAATGCTTGTAAAGATGAACAAGGGCGTTTACGTGTTGGTGCGGCTGTTGGTGCCGGTGCTGGCAATGAAGAGCGCGTAAAAGCATTAGTGGAAGCGGGAGTGGATGTTCTACTGATTGACTCTTCTCATGGCCATTCAGAAGGTGTACTTAACCGTATTCGTGAAACGCGCGCCGCTTATCCTGATCTCGATATTATCGGCGGCAATGTTGCAACGGGTGCCGGTGCGAAAGCTCTAATTGACGCGGGCGTAAGCGCGGTCAAAGTCGGTATTGGCCCGGGTTCAATCTGTACAACGCGTATTGTAACGGGTGTTGGTGTTCCTCAAATTACGGCGATTTCTGATGCAGCTGAAGTGGCTGATCAATACGGTATTCCTGTGATTGCTGATGGCGGTATTCGTTTTTCTGGCGATATTTGTAAAGCGATTGCTGCTGGTGCATCTTGCGTGATGGTCGGCTCCATGTTTGCTGGTACTGAAGAAGCTCCGGGTGAAGTTATTTTGTTCCAAGGTCGTTCATATAAAGCTTATCGCGGCATGGGTTCGCTGGGTGCAATGTCTCAAGGTTCTTCTGATCGTTATTTCCAATCTGACAATGCGGCTGACAAGCTTGTACCTGAAGGGATCGAAGGCCGTATCGCTTATCGAGGCCGTCTAAAAGAGATCGTTCATCAACAAATGGGTGGTTTACGCTCAAGCATGGGCTTAACTGGCTCGGCCACTATCGAAGATCTGCGCACTAAAGCCGAGTTTGTTCGTATCTCTGGTGCAGGTATGAAAGAGTCACACGTGCACGACGTTCAAATTACCAAAGAAGCGCCAAACTACCGCTTGGGTTAATGACGAACCACGAATAGCTTGAAGCTTATGGGGAGCGCGATGCTCCCCATCCACTACATTAATGATTGAGATTGACCTTAAATGACTAAAGATATCCATGACCAACGTATTCTGATCTTAGATTTCGGCTCTCAGTACACACAACTGGTTGCCCGCCGTGTTCGCGAAATCGGTGTTTATTGTGAGCTGTGGAGCTGGGATGTTGAAGAAGCAGACATCCGTGAATTCAACCCAGATGGCATTATTCTTTCTGGTGGTCCTGAAAGCGTGACTGAAGCCAACTCTCCGCGTGCGCCACAATATGTGTTTGATTCTGGCGTACCTGTGTTTGGTGTTTGCTATGGCATGCAAACCATGGCTGAACAGTTGGGCGGAAAAGTGGCCAGTTCTGAGGAGCGTGAATTTGGTTATGCAGCTGTACAGCTAATGGGTGAATCGGCCCTGTTTAGCGACCTTGAGCTAACGCAAGACGTTTGGATGAGCCACGGAGATAAAGTGGTGCAAATTCCGGCTGATTTTGTCAAAACAGCGCAAACGGAAACTTGTCCTTATGCGGCAATGGCGAATGAAGAGAAAAAATATTATGGCGTGCAGTTTCACCCAGAAGTGACGCACACCAAAAACGGTCTAAAAATGCTTGAGAATTTCGTTCTCAACGTTTGTGGTTGCGAGCGTCTATGGACGGCTGAGTCTATCATCGAAGATGCGGTTGCTCGTATTAAAGAGCAAGTCGGCGACGATGAAGTGATCCTTGGCCTATCGGGTGGTGTAGATTCGTCAGTTGTGGCGATGCTGGCTCATCGAGCGATTGGCGATAAATTAACCTGTGTATTCGTTGATAACGGCCTATTGCGTCTGAATGAAGCTCAGCAAGTAATGGATATGTTTGGCAACAAGTTTGGTTTAAACATCATTTATGTTAATGCAGAAGATCGTTTCCTCAACGCACTGCAAGGTGAGTCTGATCCGGAAGCGAAACGCAAAATCATCGGCCATGTGTTTGTTGATATCTTTGATGAAGAATCAAAGAAATTGAAAAATGCGAAATGGCTTGCGCAAGGCACGATTTACCCAGATGTGATTGAATCGGCCGCCTCTAAAACAGGTAAAGCGCACGTGATTAAATCTCACCATAACGTTGGCGGTTTGCCTGATGATATGGAAATGGGATTGGTTGAACCACTGCGTGAGCTTTTCAAAGATGAAGTACGCAAGATTGGCCTAGAGCTTGGTCTGCCTTACAACATGCTTTACCGTCATCCATTCCCAGGCCCTGGCCTTGGCGTACGCGTGTTGGGCGAAGTGAAGAAAGAGTACTGTGATTTGCTGCGCCGCGCCGATGCTATTTTCATTGAAGAGCTGCATGCCGCTGATCTGTATAACAAAGTGTCACAAGCTTTCACGGTTTTCTTACCTGTTCGTTCGGTAGGCGTTATGGGTGATGGACGTAAATACGATTGGGTTGTATCGCTACGCGCAGTGGAAACCATTGACTTTATGACAGCACATTGGGCGCACCTGCCTTATGAGTTCTTGGGTAAGGTTTCTAACCGTATCATCAATGAAGTTAATGGTATTTCTCGTGTGGTTTACGATATTTCAGGTAAGCCACCAGCCACCATTGAGTGGGAATAATTCCTCCAGAAAAGCGTACTCCTTCTGTGAGTGCCCTGTTATGATTGCTGCGAAATAGTCGGGGAGCCGATGCAGATTCTGCATCGGCTGAGATCGAAATTCGAGACCCGTCGAACCTGATTCAGTTAATACTGACGTAGGGAACTATGAGCACTTTGTCACGAGCCGAATAACAACGGCTAACCTTTGTAAATTCGATTACCGAACTTTCCAAACCACGGTCAAAGTCAGTTCCTGTATGTCTTGTCATAGGAGCGACCATGGCACAACCAATACAGAAACACACACAAGAAACGACGCTATTAAACATACCTGTTGTACTCACTATCGCAGGGTCTGATAGCGGTGGAGGGGCAGGCATTCAAGCCGACATAAAAGCGATATCGGCAACTGGCAGTTTCGCGTGTTCCGTTATTACCGCCATTACTTCACAAAATACTCAAGGCGTCTCCGCCATTTTCCCCATTCCACTTGATCATATCGAAAGCCAGTTAGATGCCGTCTTTAGCGACTTGAAGATCGTGGCCGTTAAAATTGGCATGCTAGCCGATGCCAGTATCATCAAGATCGTTGCCAAAAAAATGCAGCAATACCAACCCAAGAGCCTTGTGATTGACCCCGTGATGGTGGCGACCAGTGGTGATTTATTACTTGAGCAATCGGCAATCAGTACATTAAAAGAAATATTGATCCCTTTGGCTGACATTATTACCCCCAATTTATTTGAGGGAGCAGTACTTACTGGCAAGCCGGTTCCTCAATCTGGAGTCGAAATGAGCGGTATGGTGGCTGATTTACGAGCGTTGGGTGCAAAGGCGGTGCTGCTAAAAGGTGGGCATTTAGAACAAGATGCAAACAGCAATGATCTTTTGATCATGCAATCTTCGTCAGAATTACTCAGTGCGAAGCGCTTTCCAACCCAAAATACCCATGGGACGGGTTGCACGCTCTCTTCCGCGATTGCTTCCTATCTTGCTCAAGGTAATAACCTGCACAAATCCGTGTATTTGGCTAAACAGTATATCTCGCAAGCTATTGGCTATGCCGATGAGCTGGATGTTGGCCAAGGTCGCGGCCCAGTTCATCACTTTTTTACTGGCCACGCTCATGTGCGCTAAGCCATTGCCGGTGCGATGATGCTTGAGAAATTTGAGGCATTGGTTGTTCACTTAACCTGATGAAAAATAGATTGAACTCTAAAAGCCTCAAGCTTTTTTGAGGCTTTTTCATATTTATCGACTTGCCTTCAAAGGGCGATGTCGCCGTACGATAATTGGTTTACATCATGATGAAACCACTCGCATTTTGACATTTAATTAATAAGTTTCACTGTCAACAATGGCTCGGCTATCCATACTATTTTCACCGTACCCACTAAGCAAAAAATAAGGGATTGATATGTTGAAAACAAAGCATTTAGCCGTGCTGATTAGCAGTGTCTTAGCCGCAAACAGTTACGCGTTAAATATCTTACCTGACCCTGAAAATTCCGCGGGTTATATTGTCTCTAAAGTAGAGCTACAAGCGGCAGAAAAAGCCAAAACAGCGGATCCTATGTATGCCATCTGGTCGAAAGCACTAGAAACGCGTTCGAATGCGATTGTTGAAGCAATAGTACCGGGTTTAAGTTCTAACCCTGAAAACGTCAAGCGTGTTGAACGAGTTTTTCCACAGTACGAGTGGGATTTCTTAACTCAAATGGCGGCTCCCGAATACACCTACACACGCTTCTTACGGGCAATTGGCAAATTCCCCGCGTTTTGTGGCGAATATACGGATGGCCGAGATTCTGACGCAATTTGTAAAAAATCCATCGTGACGGCTTTTGCTCATTTCTCACAAGAAACGGGTGGTCACATTGCGAAAGACAACGTATCTGATAATCCGAATAGGCTTGAAGAATGGCAGCAAGCATTGGTTCATGTGCGTGAAATGGGTTGGTCTGAAGGGCAAAGTGGCTACACAACCGGTTGTGGCCAAAATGATTGGCAAAATGCTCGTTGGCCGTGCGCCGCTGGGCAAGGTTATTTTGGTCGAGGTGCGAAGCAGCTCTCTTACCATTTCAACTATGGCGCTTTTTCTGAAGTGATGTTTGATGGTGATGCCAAAGTACTACTCAATAACCCCGGGTTGGTAGCGGATTCTTGGTTGAATTTAGCTTCAGCGATTTGGTTTTTCTTAACACCTCAAGCACCGAAACCGGCAATGTTGCACGTAATTGACCGTACATGGACACCTTCGCAACGTGAAAGCGATGCCGGTATTGGCTATGGTTTTGGCACCACAATTAACGTTATCAATGGTGGCATTGAGTGCGGTGAGCAGAACAAAGATAAAGGTCAACCGGTTAATCGCATTCGCTACTGGGAAGGGTTAGCGGATCATTATCAAATACCGATTGAGTCAGATGAAAAGAATACCTGTTGGCAGCAAACGCCTTACGGTAGCTTAAATTTGAACGGTGCGACGGATGTGTTGTATACCAACTGGGATGGTAATTGGAAATATTACTCTGATCGCCCAGGTGGCTACTCGTTTGAATGTGAACTGGTTGGTTTCCAAACCGCGTATTCAGCCCTTGTGGCTGGTGATTACGAAAAATGTGTGACTAACTTTTATGGTTCACATTCTAGCTGGCCCCAAGTGCGTGTTGTGGATGCGATTGATCCCGGTACGCCACCAGAGCCACCAGTGGATGGCATCGTCGGCTGGGAAGCAACAAAGGTATATAACACGGGCGATAAGGTGAGCTATAAAGGCGCTACTTATGAAGCTAAGTGGTGGTCACAAGGTAATGAACCCACTCAAGGTGATCCTTGGAAGCTTATTACAGGTGAACCAACAGCGCCCACAACGCCTGACCCTGTTGAGCCCCCGCCAGTGGTCTCCGAGCCAGAACCGCCCGTCACGCCAGAGCCTACGCCACCAAGCAGTGATTTTTCAAGCTGGGTTGCAGGGGTTACTGTTGCAAAAAATGGCGATAAAATTACGCATAATGGAAAGTGTTTTATGGCTAAAAATAACCCCGGAGTATGGGAATCACCCACGCAAAGTAACTGGTTTTGGGATGAAATAAACTGTCAATAGAGAGTGATGTTCGGTAGAAAAAGATCAGCACGATCGATTTAGGTCGTGCTGTTCTATTTTTGAACGATCAAGTGGCTAAATTTACAATCTTAGTTTCCGTTAACGTTCTTTCCATTTTGTGTGTTACTCCACTAAAATCCGCGCGTAATTTTTATCAACATTTTTTAAGGTACTCGCGAATGTCTACTAAATTGGCCAATCCAGCGCCGCTAGGCCTAATGGGTTTTGGCATGACGACTATCCTGCTTAATATCCATAATGCAGGCTTTTTCCCTATCGACTCTATGATTTTGGCGATGGGTATTTTCTACGGCGGCTTAAGTCAAGTCATCGTGGGTATCATGTGTTTCAAACGTGGTGACACTTTTGGCACCACAGCGTTTACCTCTTACGGTCTATTTTGGCTCACATTGGTTGGCCTGATTGTCATGCCATACATGGGACTACCAGCAAGCCCTGCTCATTTTATGGGTTGGTACTTAGCGTTGTGGGGCATTTTCACTGGTTTCATGTTTATCGGTTCATTGTGCTACCCGCGTGCTAAACAAGTGGTATTCGGCTCACTGACCATTCTATTTGCTTTGCTAGCGGCGCGTGATTTCACTGGTAGCGAGCTTATCGGCACGATTGCCGGCTTTGAAGGTATCTTCTGTGGCGCAAGTGCGATTTATTTTGCAATGGCTCAAGTTCTGAATAACGAATACGGCCGTGTTATTTTGCCGATTGGTGAAAAGAAAGCGCAAAACGCTGTTGTCGAAAAGTTGACGACACAAGAAATCGCAGCCTAATACGGGTTGATGAAAAAGAAAAAAGGTTAGCGTTTGCTAACCCTTTTTGCGTTTACCTTGAATGCTTTTTGCTGATGAGTTTAGCTAATCCGTTAGGATGATGGTTGTTCAACACCCACGGAGCTCTCTTCTACGGTTGGTTCTTGTCCCGTTTTGCGTTTATATTTTCCTTCCCAATATGTCGCATTCTTAATGCCGAGTTTTACTGGGTTGAAAAGATACTCATCGACACCTTGTTTTTGTTGCTCTTCATAATCTTTGAGTGCTGCAATAGCTGGTTTAGCCATAAAGAAGATGATCAAAATCCCGACTATGTTTAGCCACGCCATCAAACCCACGCCCACATCACCCATTGCCCAAGCAAGGTTCGCGGTTCTCACTGTGCCGTAGAATACCGTTGCGATGATCACTACTTTAAGAAGGAACATCAGGCCATCGACTTTAAAGGTGCGGCGAATGTAAGCAATGTTCGTTTCAGCAATGTAGTAGTATGCCAAGATCGTGGTAAAGGCGAAGAAGAACAGAGCAAACGCAACAAAAGGTTTACCCACGCCCGGTAGTGCGCTCTCAATCGCCATTTGGGTAAATACTGGGCCATTGGCACTAATATCCGCCGCGATGTTCTGTACTAAAAATGCACCTTCTGCGCCGCCGTGTACGTTATAAGCACCAGTGATCAGAATCATGAACGCGGTTGCGGAACAGACCAGCAAAGTATCAATGTAGATAGAAAATGCTTGCACTAAACCTTGCTGCGCTGGGTGATCAACACTCGCGGCAGCCGCAGCGTGCGGTCCAGTACCTTGGCCTGCTTCGTTTGAGTAAACACCTCGTTTTACCCCCCAACCAATCGCAGCACCAATACCTGCCATTGGTGTGAACGCATCACCAATGATCATGGAAAAAATACGTGGTACTTCACTGATGTTAAGCAGGATGATAACAAACGCAGTAATGACATAGGCCAAAGCCATAAATGGCACCACGACCTGTGTGAAGTTAGCGATACGCTTAAGACCACCAAAGATGATGAAAGCTAAAATAATTGACACTACGGTACCAGTAAAAATCTTAGCAAAAGTGAAGCTACCGATAGTGGTTTCAATGATTGGGCCAGCCCCAAAAGCCGCTTCTACGGCATTACCAATGCTGTTGGATTGCACGCCAGGTAAAAGCACACCACAGGCAAAGATGGTGGAAATGGCGAAGATCCATGCATACCATTTTTGTCCCATCGCTTTTTCGATGTAATAAGCGGGGCCACCACGGAATTCACCTTCATCTTCTTCTTTATAAATCTGTGCCAGAGTTGATTCAGCATAAGCAGTCGCGGCACCAAAAAAGGCCACTACCCACATCCAGAAAATAGCACCAGGGCCACCAAAACCAATTGCTGCGGCTACGCCTGCAATATTACCCGTACCGACGCGTCCCGAAAGTGAAACGGCCAAAGCTTGGAAAGAGGATATCCCTTTGGTTGAGCTTTTTCCGGAAAGAAGAAGTCGCCACATTTCAAAAAAGTGACGGACCTGAACGAATCGGGTCACAATTGAGTAGAATAAACCCGCACCAAGGCATAAATAAATTAGCGCCGGGCTCCAGATTATTCCATTCAGAAAATCAACAAATGACTGCATATGCATTTCCCTGTTTTAGTAGTTTTGGTGAGTGTTGTGTTTGCTTTGTGGGCAACATATTAATCTTTTTGTAACTTAGATGTTAATTTATTTGTCTGTGAATAATCGTTAGCGTGATGAGGAACACAAAATGCTAATGAAATGTTAAATAATAGGTGGGTTAATTAGAATTGGCTAAAATTTCAGCGCATATGGGTTGGTCACCCGAAAGGTTGGAAATTAAATTCTCTCGGATGAATCATTATGCATAATAACTTTCCACTAAGGTTTAGCTAATAATAAGCATTTTCTATTGTGGCTAGTTGATGAGGTAGCGAGAGAGATTCAACTCATGAATTGGCAAAGCACAAGTTTGCTCACTGACAATGTCGGCAAGAAGCTGTCCAGATCCGCAAGCCATCGTCCACCCTAAGGTTCCATGTCCGGTATTGGTGTAGAGGTTTTCAAATGGAGTGGAGCCTATAATCGGAGTCCCGTCAGGCGTCATTGGTCTAAAGCCTGTCCAGAATTCAGCTTGTGCTAAATCACCGCCTTGAGGAAAGAGATCGGTCACGACTTTTGCAATGGTTGCTTTGCGCGCATCAGGCAAGGCAGGATCAAACCCGGCTAACTCTGCCGTGCCCGCGACACGAATTCGATCCTCAAAACGAGTGATGGCCACTTTATATGTTTCGTCCATTACCGTTGAACGTGGGGACAATTCGACGTCGACAATCGGCAGCGTTAGTGAGTACCCTTTCACTGGATAAACAGGAATGGAGATACCCAATGTCGCCAGTAAAGCGGTAGAGTAACTGCCGAGTGCGACGACATATTTGTCTGCTTTTAGCTCACCTTTATCGGTTTGGACAGCGGTGATCTTTTTGCCTTCAGTGGTTAATGTTTTTATTTGCGTATCAAACAGAAATTGCACCCCACGGCTTTTCGCGAGCTCTGTTAATTGTTGGCAAAACAGATAGCAGTCTCCGGTTTCATCGTCGGGGAGGTACAAACCACCTCGCAATTTATCGCGTACAAGAGTAAGCCCCGGCTCTTGCTTAATGCACCCATCGACATCAAGAAGCTGATAACGAATCCCACTTTGCTCGAGTAGTTTGATGTCCTTTTGTATCGCTTGTAGCTGTTTTTCGCTGCGAAATACTTGCAACGTTCCAAGCCGACGGCCTTGATATTGCAGGTTATGTTGCTGATTCAGGTCAGCCAAACAAACGCGGCTGTAATTGGCAATCGCCAGCATTCGGGCTTTATTGATGTTGTAACGATCCTGCTGGCAGTTCAATAACATTTTACCCATCCACGCCAACAGCTGTGGGTCGATAGACGGTTTTATTTTCAACGGTGCATGCTCTTCAAACAGCCACTTTAATGCTTTTTGTGGGATGCCGGGTGCAGCCCAAGGGGAAGAGTAGCCGTAAGATATTTGCCCTGCGTTAGCAAAACTGGTTTCTTTTGCACCTTGTGATTGGCGATCCACCACCGTTACTCGGTGGCCCGCTTGTGATAAATACCATGCGCTGGTTAGCCCGATGACGCCGCTGCCTAAGACGATCACGTCCATGTTGTCTCCTTAAATCACCCTAGTGTGTTCTCTGAGCACATTCAGAGTCGGTGTAAATGTTCACATAATGGCAACATCAAACCTCAAATTGAGTGGAAACACAATCACTAGCCCCTACACCTATTTTTATGTGGTGATGACAGAAGGGGTGGTAAATGAAGTCAGAGACAGGTCGCTATCAGCGCTGAGTGTGCCTATGTTTCAATACTGCATAAATCATAACGATAAAAGTGATAGCGGCCATTGCCCAGATCCAATAGCGGTAAGCAGAATAAAAGTGGCTGATTTGGTGAAGATGTTCAAACGCAAAATGGGTGAGTAAACCAAAGACCGCGACCCAAACTGTGGTGGCAAGCACGTTACCCAGTAAAAATACTCTGATGGGCATTTTCGCCACTCCGCAGGCTAATGGCATGAATTGTTTCATCCCCTCAACAAAGCGACTGATGATTAAGCAAATCGGGCCGTATTTTTGAATAGCGCTTTGCAGTTTTTGAAATTTAGCCCCTGAAATATAGCCTTTTTTATCCAGCCAACCCTCAAAATAATAGCCGAGTAGATAGCCGCAACTATTACCAATAAAGCAGCTTAGCCACGATACAATCATAACAAGAGAGAAATTCATTACGCCATTGGATGACAAAATGGACGCGGCAATCATGAGCGATTGGCCGGGCATCGGAATGCCAATCCCTTCGAAAAAGATGCTGATGATCAGTGCTAGGTAGCCGTACTGTTCCAATAACGGCTGCATTGAGAGGAGCAGTTGATTGATAGGTTGCAAAGCGGGTATCCACCATCGAAAGTTTGAGGTTATTTAATACGCTGGTTCTTGGTTTGAATCAACGTCATCGTGTGATAATGCCCATTTCTTGGCTCTTAAAATAGAATACGTTGTGGTTAGTACCTTCAAATTAGCTGAAAATCATCAGCAAATTTGTTGTGGTTTCTATGCTCTTTTGGCGTAGTACACTGCTTAAAAATCAAGAGGAGTTATTTTATGTTTCATGCCCATGTTTATTTTGATCTCGCAGAGCAAGCGAAAGCACAACGCGTACAACAAAAAATTGCCCAACAACGACATGATGTACAAGCCATGTTTGGCTTAGTACCAAGGCTTGTTGGCCCGCACTTAAAGCCGATGTTTGAAGTACACCTTGCTGACAATAGCCACGGATTTATTGAGTGGCTAGATGAACATCGGGAAGGTCTTAGCGTGTTGATCCATCCGGTTTCTGGAGACGATAGGTATGACCATTCTGAGGGACAAGTTCTATGGTTAGGAGAGACTTTAGGGGTGAACTTAGCCGTATTGCGTTAGAGGATGCCTATCAAATTAATAGCCACAGTGAATTAGTGTTTAATGCTCATCTTGTCTAGTCTGTACAGAACGCAGCAGAAACAATAATCGTGGCAAGGTTTTGAAGAAAAAGGTTTTTCGAACAAGTCGTGACCGCAGGCTCATCACCTCTCGTTGTTATTGTATATACATGATGTTGTTCTAAGTTTTGTTGCATTTGAATTTAATACAGTGAATGTTCAGCCAATATCGACCGTGCTGAGTGTTTTTAGAATAAATCAAGCACACTTAAATAGCCGCAGTAATGCGAAGCAAGGAGAACGCAATGGAGAATAAAGGTATGAATTCGGGCGGTAAATGCCCTGTCATGCACGGCGGAGTAACTTCTGCTGAACTATCCAATATGGATTGGTGGCCAAAAGCACTGAATCTTGACATTCTTCACCAGCACGACGTGAAAACCAACCCAATGGGTGCGGATTTTAATTACCGCGATGCGCTAAAAACATTGGATGTTGATGCCTTGAAAAAAGATCTCAAAGCACTAATGACCGATAGCCAAGAGTGGTGGCCTGCCGACTGGGGGCATTACGGCGGTTTGATGATCCGCATGGCATGGCACTCCGCTGGGACTTACCGAATTGCAGATGGTCGCGGTGGTGCGGGCTCTGGCAACCAGCGTTTTGCTCCGCTTAACTCGTGGCCTGATAATGCCAACTTAGATAAAGCTCGTCGCTTATTGTGGACAATCAAACAAAAATACGGCAACAAAATCAGTTGGGCAGATCTGATGATCTTGGCGGGTAATATGGCTTATGAATCCATGGGGCTTAAAACCTTTGGTTTCGCTTTTGGTCGTGAAGATATTTGGCACCCAGAAAAAGACACTTATTGGGGCTCAGAAAAAGAGTGGCTAGCGCCAAGTGGCGGAGAAAATAGCCGCTATTCCGGTGTGCGTGATTTAGAAAATCCGCTTGCTGCCGTGATGATGGGCCTGATTTATGTAAACCCTGAAGGCGTTGACGGTAATCCAGACCCGCTTAAAACCGCACATGACATGCGCGTTACTTTTGAGCGGATGGCAATGAATGATGAAGAAACCGTGGCGCTGACAGCGGGCGGGCATACGGTGGGTAAAGCGCATGGTAATGGTAGCGCTGCGAACTTAGGGCCAGATCCTGAAGGGGCGGACTTGCACGAACAAGGCTTGGGTTGGAATAACCATACCAGCCGCGGCATTGGCCGTAATACCGTCACCAGTGGTATTGAAGGTGCATGGACTACACACCCAACCCAGTGGGATAACGGTTTCTTCCACCTGCTATTTACTTACGAATGGCAACTAACGAAGAGCCCAGCCGGTGCGTGGCAGTGGGAGCCAATCAACATCAAAGAGGAAGATAAACCGGTTGATGTGGAAGACCCAAGCATTCGCTATAACCCGATGATGACCGATGCCGATATGGCGCTGAAGATGGATCCTGAATATCGCAAGATCTCAGAGCGTTTCTACAAAGACCCAGCGTATTTCTCTGAAGTGTTTGCGCGTGCTTGGTTTAAGCTTACTCACCGTGATATGGGGCCTAAAGCGCGTTACTTTGGCCCTGATGTTCCGGCAGAAGATCTCATTTGGCAAGATCCCATCCCCGTAGGTCGCAAAGATTATGATGTGGATGCGGTGAAAGCGAAAATTGTGGCCAGCGGCTTAAGCATAAGTGAGATGGTCAGCACCGCATGGGATAGTGCACGTACTTTCCGTGGTTCCGATAAACGTGGTGGCGCTAACGGTGCACGCATTCGCTTAGCTCCTCAAAAAGATTGGCAAGGTAATGAGCCAGAAAGACTCAGCAAAGTGTTGGCTGTTCTGGAGAAAATTGCCGCTGATGCGGGTATTAGCATCGCCGATACCATTGTTTTGGCGGGTAACGTCGGTGTTGAACAAGCGGCCAAAGCGGCAGGCGTTAATATTACTGTGCCTTTTATTGCAGGACGTGGTGATGCAACGCTTGAACAAACCGATGTGGAATCGTTTGATGTGCTTGAGCCACTGGCGGATGGTTTCCGTAACTGGCAAAAGCAACATTACGTGGTTAACCCAGAAGAGATGCTGCTAGATAAAGCGCAACTATTGCGCCTGACCGCCCCAGAAATGACCGTATTGATTGGTGGATTGCGAGTGCTCGGTACAAACTATGGCGGTAGTCAGCATGGTGTATTGACTGATCGTGTTGGGGCGTTGACTAACGATTTCTTCGTTAACCTCACCGACATGAATTACACTTGGAAGCCAACGGGCCGTAATTCTTACGATATGGTTGAGCGTAAGAGCGGTAAAACAAAATGGACAGCGACTCGTGTTGATCTGGTGTTTGGTTCAAACTCCATTTTGCGCTCATACGCTGAAATTTACGCGCAGGACGATAACAAAGAGAAGTTCGTCAAAGACTTTGTCGCTGCTTGGACCAAAATCATGAACGCCGATCGCTTCGACGTGTTGTAAACCCTCTTCACTCAGTAATCTTGATATTAAGGCCCTCTTAGCGAGGGCCTTGTTGTGCCTTGGTTTTCTCTCTAAACGGCTTGTTTATAAAAGACTGGTCCCTAAAAAACGAGTGTTTCTAAAAACAGACGGTATCTAAAAAATAGAGGGCATCTAGGAAGCATCACACAGCGATATATTTTATTGTAATTCCAAGTGCGCCAGTGTTTTGAAGTGCTTGAAGGTTTCGCATTGTGACAGACTTTTGCCTAATTTTTTATTAATCAGCACTTGGAAAAGATCATACAGCCCCATCGCCTCTTCATAGTCACATTTACTTAAGGCGAGGAAAAAGATCAGATAGGCTTTTTCACCATTGCCCCACTCAATTCCACGCGGTGCAGCGACGGTGTAAACCATCGAACGTTTAGCAAAGAGTTCAATCGAGTGAGGTAGAGCAATGTATTCGCCCATCATGGTTGAAACCAAACTCTCTCGCTCTTGCAGTGAAGCTCGGTATCCTTCCTCTACCAACTCCGTTGATTCAAGATGCGAGCAAACCTGCTCAAAGAGGTGTGATTGCTCAATGACGTCATCGAGGTAGAGAAATTGAGCCTTGGAAAAATACTTATCCAAAAGATAAGAGTGCGTGCGATCAACCAACACTTGTTTGCCCAGTTCTTCCAATTGATGTTGGGTAGGGAAGGGGTCAACCACAAAGCTCTGAATCTCTCTATTGGCTAAGGGCATGGTGGTAATAATGAGGTCCGCTTGCGTGGCATCAGCGGTGATCAACTGTTCAGGGGAATAAACCGTTTTCATATCCAATTGCGGATACTGGCGGCGGATGATCGCTTCTAGCCCAAGTGTCGCGGCATTACCGGCGTCGCAATACAGGAGCGCTTTGGGTGTACGATGACCTAAATGGTAATTACGCTCAAGCCCCACACCAATGTGAATCACAAGATAGCCTATTTCGTGCTGTGTCATGCAGTAACCCGTCTCTCTGATCCAGTCTGCGATGGCCGATAAGGTAATACTGTAAGCGAGTGGGTAGTGCTGTTTGATATGTTCGGCCAATGGGTTAATTGTGGCGACATGATGTTTGACACGAATGATCATATGGCAGACGTGGTTGTGAAGATCGCGGCGTAATAGCGCATCGTCACGCACATCGTAAGGGTAATTTTGATAGATATAATCAAAGATGTGAGTGACTAGAGCATCGGCTTCATGCTGTACACCTTGGCTAAGGAGGGCTTGATTCGTCGCAATTCTCGCTTGAATGTGAATCGCCAAGGCGGCAATTTCATGGTTATTGGCGGGTAACAGCATCGGTAGCGCAGAAAATAACGCTTTGGCAATTGGTAGCGTCGTTTCATGAACATCGTTTTTAGAAAATTCGGTAAGCTCTTTGCCACACGCGAGCCTGTGCAGTGTGACGGCGGCATAAAGGGTTAACCAACGCAGCCCAATATCATTGATATAGAGTGTATGGTTGGTCAACACTTCACGAAAGCGCGCTGCAAAAATTTGCTGAGATTTTTCAGGGAAAATCGTACTAATAAAGCCCAGAGCTTGTTTTGTCTCTTTTTGTTCGATGTAGATCAGTTGGGTTAAACGGGAGCGAATCGCCATTTCTGGGCCTTGGATCAGCATGCCAAAACGAGGTTTACTTTCAATCGATAAACCAAACGTGGCCAGTTGGCTGCGTACATCAACCATATCATTTTGAATAACGGTGCGGCTTAGATTCCATGTCTCGGCCAATTCGTCAATTTTTACGCCTTGTTCTGCCGTTAATAGCAGTACTTGAATCTGGATGATGCGCTCTTTACTGGTCCTTGGAATCGTTTCTGCATTTTGCACCCTCGACAAAAAATGCTCGAAAGTTGATGGGTTGTAAATATTGAGTTGGTAACCGGAACCGCGCTGGTGGAGAAGATGTGCGCCATGATTGACCATCACATTATTGAGCAGCGCGACATCGGTGCGTATGGTGCGTGTCGAAACATTAAGCCGTTGCGCAAGTTCGTCCTGAGTCAAAGGCGAGGCGGATACAGCATCCAACAAATGAATTAGGCGAGGGTGCGGTAGCTTGTACATCATCGATTCCCATTCCAGCATGAACAGCGCTATCTAAAAGGTAAAATGCACTAAAGGCAATAGCCAACGCTTTGTTATGCCGGAGCACATGCTCCGGCGTCGGTGTTATGAATGTGCCAGTTGTTTTTTAGTAATGGTCAGCAGGGTTTTCACATCCTCGGGGCGAGTCTGTCCGGTTTTCTCATCGATGATTGAGCTATAAATGTGTGGAATGACTTTTTCGACTCCAGCATCGAGAGCGATGCGTAAAATCTCTTCAAAGTTGTTTAGATCAATACCACCCGTTGGCTCTAACCAAAAGTGGTGACGAGCACAGGCGTTGGCAACTTCTTGGTACTCAGCTTTGCATTTTAGCCCCTGCATTGGGAAGAATTTGACTGAGCTGCAGCCCATATCTTGCAACATGGCAATCGCTGTATCTACGGGAACTATTAGTTCTTCCATACCTGAACTTTTTGGGCCAGTTGAGATTTTAACCAAGCCAACAGTGCCTGATGGTGAAATCAAACCATTCACGATGGTGTGATGTTGACCTAGCGCTTGACGCGTAGCCCCCACACCAGTAAAGACTTGATTAACATGCTGAGGCTGCAGTATTCCGGCTAAAGCCGTCACCATATCCGATTGTTTCGGATCCCCTGCACCAAGGCCAATCGATAAAGCATTCTCGATTTTTTCGGCGCACGCTTTCATATCAGCCGCAGCGCTTGCGGTATCTGGGTAATCTTTCGAGAGCATACCGACCAACACATGGCCTTCTGCGGCTTGGTAGACTTCAATCGCATTATGATGAGAGCCCGCCAGCACATTGAGACATACACGGTCAGCGTAAAAATTAGGGCTTAAAGACATTCTAATGACTCCTGATTGAGTTGGTTCATGGCGCTAAGAATAAGTTCAAGTTGATGAGATGAAACACTGCGGACATCAAATTCCACCGAACCCTCATTGGATTTGTAAGCGCGGCAGTAAATCGCTGGGTTACCATTTTGGAGGCGTGTGACGGCTTCATTAGCGCTGATACCAAATTGTTTGGCATCAAAACTCACTTCTGCACGTGCGATATCTCGGCCTGCACTGTCCCAAACCACGCGTGCGCTTATCCCTTCAATACGGTTTAACGCCTCGATAAATGGCGTCATTTTATCCACCATTTGTTGGCCAGTTTCTTGTTGGCGGCTTAAGTACAACTCAATGGCATGCGTTAGGCCTAAAATGCCTTCTTTACCGACTTTCATGGCACGGCCAATACCTGCAGATTGCTGCTTAACCCATTCCACATATTGATGTTTCCCAATCACTAAACCGCTGGTTGGGCCTTCAATCGCTTTCGCACCACTGTAGATAACCAGATCAGCCCCTTGCTGATAATAGAGTTGTAGATCCTCTTCTGCTGCTGCATCAACAATCAGCGGAAGCTGGTGGTCTTGAGCCACTTTGGCCGCTTGTGGCACGGTTAACATGCTTTTTTGCACACAATGGTGCGATTTAATGTAGAGAATGGCGGCGGTATTGGGGGTGATTGCCGCGGCTAATTGTTCTGCGCTGCATTCATTAGCCCAACCGGCCTCAATCAGGTTACCGCCGCCAAGATTTACCATGCTGCCAACCGGGGCACCATAATTGACGTTATGCCCTTTGGGGATCACAATATCCGTTGCGATCGGGTGCGTTTTTGCATGCAGATGCTCAAGCAGATAAGGGTTACCACGCACAATGACTGCCGCGACACTCTGTGCAATTCCCGCTGAAGCGCATGAGACGACGACTGCATTTTCAACTTGCAGCAAACGAGCAATATATTGGCCAGTTTTGTTCACCAAATCGCTCATTTCAAAGTAGTTGTTCATCCCAAAACAGACAGTCTGTTCCACTTCGGGTTGCGGAGTAGAAACACCAAGAGCTGTCATACGGCCAGATGCGTTGATCACTTGTTTCAAGTGATATTTTTCAAGAATGGAAGACATAATGCTGTTGTCCTTGTTCAGTCAATACAAGCTTGCCGTCAATAATGGCAGCAAGAGGCGTAAATCTCTGTTGTCCAGTTCGATGCTGGTGATGAGTATCGGTGTAGTTAACCGACGCTTTATTGATGGTGTAGAGCGTTAAATCGGCATCATAGCCTGCAATTAAGTGCCCCTTTTTCGCTAGGCGAAGTGCTTGCGCTGCTTGACTCGTCACGCGCTCAATGATCTGCTCATGGGATAATCCGAGTGTAAAAAACATCGACATCAGGTGTGCAAGACCGTAAACCGGGCCATTGAGCCGGTTCTTACAGTAAATGTCAGAACTGATCGTATCGGGCAAAATCCCTTGTGCGATGGCCTGCTCAGCCACCTCAAAACTGAAACTGGCACTGCCGTGGCCGATATCAAGTTTCAGGCCTCGAGCTCTGGCCTGCTGAACGCTGCTTTTTATTTCCCCATGACAATCAAGAATGCGGTTAGGCTTGCCATTAAAGCAGTGAGTGAGAATATCGCCTTTGCCCAGCAGAGCGACAATCTCATCCAAATCTGGCGGCGCATTACCGACGTGCACCATCAATGGAACGCAGCCGCATTGCTGTTGTAATGCTTTGGCTGCATGAAGTGGCATTAAGCCATTGTGGCCGACAACACTACCGCTCATGCGTGCTTTTAAGCCGACAATAAATTCGGGATGACGAAGCAGTGCTTGCTTTGCGCTATCCAGATCAATGTCGTTAGCATCGGCCAGTTCATTTTGGCGCAACAAGCCAATTTTCGAGATGTTAAGTAGTGCGTGCACATGGGTTGTGCATTGCGCTGCAAGCTGCGCAAAATCATCCACATCGTTTGCGCCTGTGCTGCCCGCATCAATGACAGTCGTCACGCCACCGGACACCCCAACGTTATCGGGGTGGTCGTTATAAATAGGCGAGTTCGGATAGCAGTGAGTGTGGCCGTCAATCCAACCGGCACTGACAAAAACGTCATGATCTAAATCGACGGTCTGTTTTGCCAATGAACCAGCAAGATCGCCCACCGCCGCTATTTTGTTGCCCTGAAGGGCGATATCGATACTACACCCACCCGCTTGTTGGGCATTTTTGATCAGGATGTCATACATAATTTGCATCTCACGCTCTTCGCTCATCGGCGCGAAGAGCGATTCTCAGTAGAATTTAAACCCCAGCTTGTTTTACAGTGCGATAGGAAAAAGAGCTCCTAACGCCATCGCTCCGAGAATGGCACCACCCGTAATCGGTTTACCCCACACATAGAAAATCAATGCGCCACCTAGAGAGCCGATCCCAATTGGGATAGAAGCGGCCATCGCAGATAAAATGATCAATGGTCCAAGAAAACGGCCGGAGCTATTGCCTGCTCCCATCATCACATCAGCCCCGTAGGTTGAATCGCTTTGGTTGATGGTAAATTTACGTGCCAGCACAATTAAGCCACCAATCGCCAAACCAGCGAGCATGCCTGTGAGTAACGAAGCGGTGAAATTTTCAAGAGGATAAACAATGCCAGCACCCAGTAGTAAAGCTGGAATCCCTAAACCCACACCAGTTTGCACTGCGCCACCGATATCCAAAATGCCCACGAGCGAACCTTCAATGATGCGAGCAAACAGAAAGCTTGCACCAAAAGCGGCCACCGCACCGTACGCGCCTGTATCCATCCCTGCTCGCAGCATGGAAACAAACGCCACTTCGTTAAAAGCACCGACACCGTATAAGTAGTACATGTGCGTTCCGGCAAAAACCCCGGCTGAAAGCAAGCCGACGAAAATCGGGAAAGACCAGTCGGCATACCAAAAGTTGTGTTTCATTTTTTCGTCCATGGTCAACTCCTTATTTGCCACTGATCATGAGATGGATGTTTTCAAGCCACAAAGGAACTTGCATATGGAAAGCTTCGATAAATTTCATGTCGAACCCGCGGAAGAAAGCACTTAACGCAAACAGTGCAATAATCGCCGCCATCATGATCTGGGTTACTTTGTTCCAACCACTCTCTTCAACACCTTTACCAATCAAAATACCCAGCACCAAACCAGGAACGGCGTTGCCCATGATCATTTGCGCTAAACCACCAAAGATAGTGGCCCAAAAGCCCGATTTCTTACCCGCTTCAATTGCCGCTAGCCAGAAAATAACCGGCATGACGGTATTCACCAGTAAGTTTGCCGCTGGTACTAATACCTTTACCGCCGTGACTTGCAGCGCCGCAGGAACGGCCGCCGCCGTTGAGTTAAGAAACGCAACCACAATCGCACCGATAATGGCGCAAGCAATGCCCATTCGTTTTGGATCATGCAAGGTAGTGGCAAGGTCGCGGTTTTTTATCATCAGCGCCGCCGCGCCCCAGTTCGGGATGATGCGGTGGTCAACATCTTGAGTGAATGCCCCTGCCGCAACCGTTGAGGCCCAAGCATTAAAGAAGAATCCAAGCCCAAAAGAGAAGTGAGAGGCAGGGTCGCCTTCACACGAGTTCAACTCTCCCAGAGTACGAAATGCACCCATACCTTGGATAGTTGGAGCATGGAACATCCTTGCCGCGCCTACTCCAACGCCGATACCGACTAAGCCACCAATGATGATGGACTTAAAGAGAATGATAAGAAACATGTCAGGGATCCTTATAGTGACCTGTTAACGTTTGAAATCGACCTGTTCCACATCGATGTGGGTCAGGCTGACCGTAACCTCTAGCTTGACGCTGTATTGGCGTCGATCTCTTGCAAGAAAGAAGAAAAGGAATTTCTCTCGCGTTACTTTCTCTTCTGCTTGCAAAACGTTGACGTCTAACGGCTCAATCCGGAGGAGGACTTTTGCGTTATTCTTAAGTAACGTGGGTTGTACTTGGCTTAAAGCCGCGGCAAAAGCCTGCTGCTTTGTTTCGCCCTTGCCACTCACAGTTACCTTAGTGGTTAACTGCTCTTTCATGCTTTGATGCCATGCTTAGCCACAAACGCCTTCACCAGTTTTTCGCCCAGCTCTTCTTTATCCATAAAGCCGAAACCCAAAACCACACAGCCTTCATTGATCGCGGTTATCCCTTCCTCAACAGAGCGCATTCCATAACGGCATTGATAGCCATATTTTGTTTGCGCTGTGATAGCACCAGCGCCGCCGCTGCCGCAAAAAGAGATCCCTAAATCGGCTTGCTGCTGATGCATGACATCACCTAGCTTCATGTCTGCGGCCATGCCGGGAATAACGGTCACTTCAGCGCCTGCCGCTTGAGCACCTGCTCCTACTTTCTGACCTTTGCCCATGCGATCACCAATAACGACTTTGATTACTGACATGTTGTTTCTCCTGCTGTTGGGTTTAATTCGTTTTCTTTAGCTACTTCAAAATGGACCGAAAGCAGATGCGCTTCTTCATAAGCGAGGTTCTCCATCCAACGACACACTTGCTCGGCCAAGGTGAAACAAATGGGAGAGATTTCATCAAACATCTCCATATCGAGCTCAGGCAACGATTCGCCACTAAACGAGCGCCAAACCATCGCTTTGATGTGTGTTTCGAGCATTTTTTTCTGTAGCGAATCGGGGTAGATAGCGTGTGAATTAAGCAAGGCAATGGCTCGTTCGGTGAGCGACAAACCAAGCTCTATAATCTGTGCATCATCCATGCTAATGGGTTGAGAGTTTTGCACCGTGGGATTCTCCAAATGTTTAGCTTGGAGAAGAAAATAGCGTAAAAGGGATCAAGGGTGGATAAGCCCTATTTCCACTTCCAAATGGAAATAAACCGTGGCTAGTAACATTCGCGCGGTTTTATGTGATGTGTGAAGAAGATTTATGGGAGTAAATGCGCTGAAAAGGTGATTTGAATCGCTATTTTAAGCGCAAATTTATCGTCTCTTTATTTGCTGCCTGTCACAAAATAACTGGTGGTTATTTTGGTTTTATGTTTATTTTCCCAATCGAGCGTCAGGAAGCACGCAATATTAACGGAGGATAGCTTTGAGCCGAGCAAAAGTACGCATGCTGTCGGTTGCGAGCATAGGAGCGTAGTCAGCGTTTTGTGCCTCAAGCTGATAATGGTTTGGTCCTATTTTGCGTACTACGCGTAGCAAGTAGTGGTTATCACCCGTTTCATCTTGAGTTTCAATCGCCATGACCAGATTAGAAATTGAACCTGCGCTCTTTGGTGTGACCCATTCAAGTAGTAGTAAATCACCATCTTGAATCGGGTTTTTACCTCCATTCATTGAATTACCTGAAGCGGGGGCAATGAAATGTCTTGTTGGGTCAAGCTTACCGTAACCATCGGCGACTAAATATTGATCTTGAGTATCATGAGTACCTTGCTTGAAATGACCGCAAGCAATTTTTAGATCGGGGTAGAGGGGCAAATAGGTACCTTTTTCGCTTGCTTGGCTTGGTAACGGAAGGATCTTGGCCGAAGTTTGGATTGGCTTCGAGTTTGAATGTGCTTCTTGCTTACTGACTCGCTGTATGTATTCGGCAAAACGCAAATCGACAAGTTCTTGAATAAGATCATGAAGCTGTGGCAAATCGGCATTGTCTACAGCAAAAGTGGGTAAAAAGCGATGATTATCCACCTTAAACCATGCATGGCCAGAAGAGTCTGGGCTTGTAAATGCTTTGACTGGGTTTCGATTCCAGTAATTTAGCCATTCGGATCCTGTTGCGCTAAATTGCTTGGCTTGTTCGGTGAGATCTCGTCGCATTAAATCAGGTCTACGTGATAGCACTTTATGACTTTGAATCGCTAGCTCATTCAATGTTGGGGGCTTTCGCAAACCATCAAGCTCTAATAGTACTTCAAGTAAAACGGCTTTAAAGCATTTGCTCATCGCTGTGATTTCGACTGCTTTGAGCAAAAACTCGTCATATTTCGTCAGTCGTTGAGTCAGTGCTAAGTCACTTTCTTGGTCTGCCACGAACCTAAACCAACTTTTCATCGAGCGGCGTACTTTACTGAGATCATGGCCATGGTGGAAAAATTCGGCGGCACTTGGTCGGTGTGCGAGCTGATGCTTGAGATCTTGGTAATCTTCAGCCGCAGTTGAACGTATCTGTTTTGCTAAGGTTTGCCAAAATTGCAGCAGTTGTGGATCAAAGTTGACATAGCAACCAGCCGCTAACGAAGTGGTTTGGTTGGTCGTTTTGACTATTTCTTTCAGTGAACCCACATTGAGTAGGGTTGCGGGCCGATTTAAAAATGAAGAGTGATTACCGATAAAATCTAACACCATTAATTGCTGTTTACCTGTACTCGGAGATTGGCGCAAACCGCGGCCTAATTGCTGTAAAAAGAGTATTTTTGATTCGGTGGGACGAATCATCAAAATGGTATCAATCGCGGGTAGATCGGTTCCTTCATTGAACAGGTCGACAGAAAAAAGAATGTCGATACTTCCTTCATTCAACTGTTTTAAGGCGTCGTTTCGACGTATTTGAGAGTCACTATAGACAGCGATAGCGCGAACGCCTTGTTTGGAAAAGTATTTCGCCATGTAATCGGCATGACGTTTAGAAATACAGAAAGCTAATGTGCGCTGTTGTTTTCTGTCAAACCAATGTTGATAAATATGTTCGGCACGCTGCTTGGTTGCAAATGCACTGTCCAAAGCTGTGGGGTCAAATTTGCCATTGCGCCAAGGGATTTCTTGATAATCGACGAATTGATCGTAAATACCGTAGTAATGAAATGGCACTAAAATTTTCTCATCAATGCCATGCACCAAGTTACGCTCAAACACTAAATTGTTGTCGCAAAGCGATAATATATCGGCTTGATCAGAGCGCTCGGGTGTTGCGGTTAAGCCTAAAAGAAACGCTGGTTGGAAATAAGCGAGTAAATCTCGGTAACTACGCGCACTCGCGTGATGAAATTCATCGACAACAATATAGTCAAAATCATCGGCTTTGAAGCGCGCTAACTGCGCTTTTTTACCTAAGGTGGCGACTGAAGCAAAAAGATAATCAGCTTCCTCTGTTTTTTCAGCTCCGTTGTATAAGCCAGTTTTAGCGTTAGGTATTAATTTACTAAATGTGCTTTCAGCTTGAGTCAGAATCTCTTCTCGATGGGCAACAAACAAGACGCGTTTTGCTTGCATCTGTTGGGCATCAAAAGCGGCTAACCATGTTTTTCCCATTCCAGTCGCTAAGACAACCAAGCCACGTACATAGCCTTGCTCACGGCTCTGGTTTAGCGCTGATAAAGCCAACACTTGCATTGAGTTTGGGGTAGGTATCTCCGGTGCTTCATCGGCTCCATCCAACAGTGTTAATGAACGTTGCGTTGACAGTTTTTTGTAGCGCAGTAAGTAGTCGTCTATCCAGTGATGGGAGAGAGTCATACTCTGTTCATGAGAAAAAATAGCTGAAAACTGCTCACGAATATATTCAAATTCTTGCGCTGCGGGTGAAGTGGCTGGTTGCTCAAAATCGTGGCGTAAAGCCCACTCATAGCTTTGTAGTAATGCTGTTTTACTGATGTTATTTGAACCGACCCAAGCACACCCTTCATTGATGATCCCTTGTTCTGTTTTAACAAAAATGTAGGATTTCATATGAAAGCTATGTTGACTTTCACAAGTAAAAATACGGCATTGCGCTCCACGTTCCGCCAATATCATAAGGCGTCGTAATGCGACTGGGTGGGTTATTGCTAGATAGTCCGAAGTCAGTAATTTGAGTGAGGCTCCACTTTTTAGAGCGTCAAGAATAGGGTCAAATAGTAAATCCAATCCGGAAGGTTGAACGAAAGAAACCGAGATCTCTATTTCACTAGCGTGGTTAATGGCTTGGATTAACTTAGGAAGTAGCGGGTCTTGTTTCCCTCCCGCACTTAATTTTGGACCGCTATATAAAGTGGCTAGACCCTTGTTTCTATGAGCGCTCATCGCTCTTCACTTTTTATTAAAATAGCATTCAACCACTGTTCGTTTTGGCGATCCGTTCTTAAATCATTGGTTATCCAGATTTTTGCCACATTCAATGGGGCATGAGCGATCCACTGTGCTAAACGTTGTTCATCACCGTTGGTAAATCGACGGCCATCACGTTCCACTTCCCCTGTTCCATATTTAAAAGAACAATATAAAGGGGCTAATGGTTTTAGCTGAGAAGCTAAATGAGTAAAGGTATCTGGAAGATCCAATTCACCAACATGCAGTAACGATGCGCAAGCCCAAATACCATTAAAAGATTGATCACTTTGAAAATCAGCAAAGGTTGAAACGGTGACCGGAATTTGAAGCAGTTGAGATGCTAAGCTTGCTAATTCTTCACTAGCGTCAAATGCCACCACTTTATAACCCTGCTCAATGAAACTTTTTGCATCTCTGCCAGAACCACAACCAGCATCAAGGATGATGCCCCCTTTTGGAATATGGGGCGTAAAGTGTTCCATCAGCGAATGGGTATCTACTTCTTTGGTTGATGCAAAAAACAGTTGGGCATTTTGGTTGTAGAACTCGATAGACATAATCGCTCCTCAAAGTGAACGCTATTCTAACTATCTAATACCAAAGGCTCAATTGATTGCAGTACAAGTGTGATCAACTGAGTTGTTTTAAGTTTTTCGTGCGCAGACAGTTAGCCTAAAGTCGCCATAGAACTCAAGTGATGTTCTATTCAATAAGAATGACTAATTAACCATTAATATTATTAATTTCACTTATTCCACAGAGGGCTTTACTCTGCACTTCGGCTTCAATTTGAATGAGAAAGAAAATATGACAGCGATTACTGATTTAGAGGTTTTACTGCAATCCATGTCACCCGAGTTGGTGGGCGGAAGTTATGTGTTTTGTACTGTGCAAGGGGCATTAGCCGATTATTTGCATTTAGAACCCGTGGCGACATTTCAAGAGCGTGAAGGGCTGACCTTGGTCGTTGAGCAGCAAAAAGCCGTTGCGGCGCAGCTCGATTTTGAATCGGTATTCAGCTTAATTACGCTGACGGTTCATTCAAGTTTAGAGGCGGTGGGTTTAACGGCCGCTTTTGCAACTAAGCTAGCTTCGTATGGCATCAGCGCTAATGTGATTGCGGGCTATTATCATGACCATATTTTTGTGCAAAAAGAGAAGGCAGAAAAGGCGATGGCAGCACTCAAAGAGTTCGCACAATAACGATTTCCTTGCTACCTGCAACTCCAAGTTGTTTGGTTATAAATATTCAAAATAGCATAGTTTGATGCAACCAATCGGTTAAGTGTAGAGGATAAGTGTATGAGTAATATGGTAATGAAAGTGAAGACGGCATCTGGTCGGCAAGTGACCTATCACCGGAATTTAACGGCGCTGCGCCAGTCGTTTGACCAAGCTGGGATTCGCTACCAGTTGATCGAGACGAAAGTTGCTGAGGTTCGTTCTCCTCGCTGAATGAGTTAGCGTACGTCAGTTAATTTTCATTCAGGGATGATTGAGTGTGTCAAAAGGGGAGTGGTGATGCGTTTGTTGAGTTTGCAGTTTTGTTTCCAAAATTGAGAAACATATTTTCGAGAATAAGCGTGTATTGATAAGAGTCTTTTCTAGGATTTATACCGAATGCCGTGATATTATCCTGCGCCCAACGGCTGGGTGGTGGGTTTATAAACCACTACAGGCCTTATTAGTAGCAGATAGTTTCATTGTTGTGGATGATGATTCTATGTAAAAAGAGATCGTATTTTGCTTGATATATTACGCGAAGTATTAGGATGGACATCTGTCGCATTCTATATATCACTCACTATTTTTAATTCGATGAAGTTTACACGCTATGCTGCTTTTGCTTCGGCTGCGAATGACATTGCTTGGTCAATTTTGATGGGTTGGTGGCCTAAAGTCATTCTTAACCTGTCGGTTGGTGCCATTAACGCCTATCGATATGTGAAAGATTTTACTAACACCAGCAAAATGGTGATCAATTCTGCTGCGGCTTTGATGGCGAGCGGTATTCTTTATATTGCTTATGTGGCCGTAAGCAGCTTTATCAATAACCCCACACTTGCCGAAGCCTTGCAGTTTGGCGATCTCGCGTTAATTTTGTTGGCGCTGTATATGACTGACCTGAAAAGGTTCCGTTTGCTCATGTTCTTATCGGGGTTTGTTGGTATGGCCGCCTATTTCGGTAACCCACAAATGATGATCATCAAAGCGTTGGTTATTTGTATTATGGCTTACAAGCTTTTCCGCGCCGATAAACTCACGGCAGTCGCTGCCCATCAGCAACAAACAAAACTATAACAGCGGGTGTGTAACAAGCTGCTTTGGCCAGTAATTAGGCATAATGAATGTATTCAATGATCACTTGATTACCTTCTATCGATACATGCTGGATATCACCATCAACGCTTATCCGGTTTTTTAAACAGATCGCTTTTACCTCGCTGGTGGCGGTCTGTTTAAAACTCGGCAATATCCTGTGCGGCTCAATATGCAGATGACGACAAAATTGGCTAATAAACGGCATTGATAAAGGGCTATCTCCGCGTAAAAGATGGGAAAATTCAAGTTGAGTGAGGTTAAGCCGCTTGGCCATTTCCATTTGAGTTAAATGCATTTTGGCCTTTTGTGACATCCAGGCATTGTATAAGGCTTGGCGATCTTCCTCGCTAAACTCCATCGTTTATTCTCTTTCTATTATCAGCTCTAGTAGTGGTGTAGAGTGACAAAAACAAGCCGCTATGATGTCAGTAGCAGGTTAGAGGCTATTCAAATTTTCCAAGTTAAACGAGTAAGTGACACCAGAGAAAGACTCGCTGGTGCCTTACATGGTGAGTATTTAAAACCAACTTACCCATAAACGTTTAAGGCTATCGATCATACGTTTAAACCAACTGCCTTTATCAACGCTCTCTAATGCAACCAAAGGAACTTCACCCACAGTGCGATCACCCACTTGATAAATCACTTTACCTACTACATCATTTTTTTCGATTGGTGCTTGTAAATTTTCATCAAGTGAAATCAATCCTTTAAGTGATGATATTTCACCTTTGGTGAGCGTCAAATAGTGAGTTTCAGCAACGCCAACGGCCAACTGATCACTTTTTCCCATCCAAATGCGCGCCTGTTCTAGAGGCATGCCAGCTTGGTGTGGTGCAACGGTTTCAAAAAACCGAAAGCCGTAGCTCAGCAGCTGTTTACTATCCGCTTCACGACTTTTCGCACTGTTTGAACCCATCACGACAGAGATTAATCGCATATCACCCTGAGTTGCTGATGTAGTCAGGCTAAAGCCCGCACCGCTGGTATAGCCAGTTTTCATACCATCAACATTAAGACTGCGGTCGCGCAATAGCCCATTACGGTTGTATTGCGTTATCCCATTGTAGGTAAACGCGGTTTCACTGTAGAGCGGGTATATTTCCGGTAGGTCACGAATTATCGCTTGCGCAAGCTTCGCAATGTCATAAGGCGTGCTGTGTAAGCCTGAACTGTCTAGCCCATGAGGGTTGGTAAACGCTGTATTTTTTAAGCCAAGAGTTGAAGCCCAAGAATTCATGAGATTGACAAAGGCATTCTCTGAGCCAGCAACATGCTCCGCAATCGCTACACTTGCATCGTTTCCAGACTGAACAATTAGGCCTCGGTATAGATCCATCATGTTCACTTTAGTGCCGACTTCGATAAACATTTTTGAAGAGTCAGGAAAGTTTTTAGCCCAAGCACGTTGGCTAATCACCGCTTGGTCGCTGGCCTTGATATTGCCAAGTTTCATCTCTTGCCCCGCCACATAAGCGGTCATCAATTTCGTAAGGCTCGCCGGGTTTAGCTTGGTGTGCGCGTTATGTTCCACTAAAACAGTGCCTGTATGGAAATCGATCAAAACATAACCTTTCGCAGAAAGCTGAGGAGGGTTGGGAACCACAACAGGTGTTGCCTGGCTTATCAGGGGCATAAAAGATAAGCAAGCTGCAGAAATAAAGACTATAGACTTGATATTTTTCATAATTTACATCCCAAAATCAAAGAAGAAAACAACATAACGGTGGCTAGGTTACCTTGTTTCGCGCTCTGGACTCGTAAAGTAGTGTAAATGAACGTAACAAGCTTATGAAGCGGTTGAGAATGGCGAGCTGGCACAAGTTGAAATGGTTTCTCACTTTTCATAAATTCAGTAACTTATATTGATGTTACCAATTTGGTGTTGCATCAAATGTTACATCAATTTCCTGCTTCAAAAGGAACTGAACCCGCGTCCATGTATTCCAAAATCATTTAAAAATTCTAGCTTGTTATAGCAATTTAATCTAAAGCAATAGCGCTGATACTGAGTATTTTACCCAGCCTCACTATCTATTTACCCATCCTCACTATCTATTAGTAGTAGCGATTTTAACACATCGGGAGAAGACGGTAGCATTCCGACTTTTAAGCCAAATGGTTTGAATACCTTGTTGAGAATCTCTGTATTGTAGCTGCCCCGATCATTCTCTATATCTGAGAGTGTTTTTCTTGAGACATCTACAAGTCTTGCGAACACATCCTGTTTGAGTCCCAGTATATTAATGCGTAAACTTTTTAACGCTTGGCCTTGTGTTAGCTCTCCAAGCAATAAGTGTTTGATGATTTTGTTTGCCTCTGTTTTGCGTTCTGATGGACGAGTGGAGGGGGAGATTTTTGAGACTCTCTGACTTATTGAAGCTTTGGGCGATGTATTAACGACATGGCTCTCTGATATCTCGTGAGGTGTATCTCGATTGGCCCTTAAACGAGCTATGACCTCTTCTACAGACTCTCTTTTTTCTGGAGCACTTTTATTCATAGTAGCCTCGCTTTATCAGATCCTCTAAAGCTTATGAATTAGTTATTAATGTTATGAGTAAAAAATTACTCATAACATTGATTCTTAGATGTTAATGAGTATTTTCTTACTCACTTAGCTTTTATCTAGATCTCTGAGGTGATCAAGTAAATATTCTGTGTAGTAAAGCGGCATCACGATGTGCTCTCTCTCTGTTGCTGGAGAGCCTTGAGTACCTGTAAGTTTGATTGTCTTGTGGGGCTTACACTTCTCGATGTAGGATTGCAATGATTTCGCACGGGTTCGCTTACCGCTTTTTACTTCAACAGGTATGATTCGACCTAGGTCATCAGCGATAATGAACTCTATCTCTGCTCTTGCGTCTCCCCAAGAGAAGCTTGGTTCAATACCTAGCGCAGCGATTTCCTGTTGAACATAGTTTTCGGCGACATATCCTTTGTATTCATAGCCTTGCTGTTTGATTTCACGGTAACCAGTGCCGAGCATATGGTTCAATAGCCCGACATCAAAGAGAAACAGTTTAACCGTATTTTCCTTCTGATAAGCAGCTAAAGGAGAACGAGGCTGTCCTTCAATAGGATGATTTTTTAAAGCAAGCCGACACTTGTGAAGCCATGTGATCGCACTTTCATATTCAGCATAGCGAGACTTGCGTTCGTGAACTCCCTTGAATTTAAACCGTTTAACGGAGTCGTCGAATACCGAAGATAGTTGAGCGGGAATGCTTCGAAATACAGATTCGATTAGCTGTGCGTCCACTTTTCCTGAGTACTTTCCGAAATCACGCATGTAGCCCTCAATTAAGTTCCTATGAATTTCAGATACGGCTTCAATGCGTTCAATAATACTGAGTTCTGAGTTTTCGAACCATGAGTTTACGGCTTCAGGCATACCGCCAACAAAATAATAGTCGGTCAGTAGTTCGATTAATTTTGTATGAGCTGCTGGAGAATTCAGCTTTTGGTCAAACGCTTTTTGCAGTGCTTTTTCTCCAGATGCCCACAAGAATTCCCTGAAAGTCAGTGGCCTTAAATTGTGTTGCTCAACTTTTCCAACGGGAAAGGACGTGAGCAATCCGATATTTGAACCACTAGCAGCAACATAAGCTTTGGGAGCCTTTTCTGCAAAGTACTTAAGAGAGGTGACCGCTCTTGGACATTCACCAATTTCATCTAAAATAAGAAGATCTGTCGATGGTTCGAAGATTTCTCCTGTTAATAGTTCAATGTTGGTGATGATGTCATCAGGGTTTAGAGAGCCTGAAAAAGCTTCAATTAACTCAGGGCTTTCTAGGAAATCGATTCTTATGACATTTTCGAATGTACTTCCTAATAGTTCCTGTAATAAGAATGTTTTACCAGTTTGTCTAGCACCGTCAATCAGTAAAGGCTTCCTTGTCGGCTTGTCTTTCCAGGTGAGTAGGTTTTCAAGTAGTGTTCGTTTCATCTAGCCACCTCAGTTAAAGTGCTTATCTGGTTGAGTGTGTATTACACAAAAATGCGCAATTAAATGCAAGGTATAACATTTTTTTGCGCTTAAAAAAGAGATTTTTAACACTTTTATGCGCGTAAAAGTGTTTTGAGTGATTTCTATGCGAATGATAGTGTTGGGGCTGTGAGGGAGGTGATGGATCTATGCATCATTTCTGTTTGGTTGCTTCACAAGGGCAATGATCACAGTGAGAAGGCCCTAGCGGACTTTCAGAGGCCGAAGTCTATTGTTAGCTAGCTCTTATAGGTAATAAGCTTTATTAGCAAGTAATCCATTGGTTAAGCGGACAGAACCCTTGGCATTACAAATAAATGTGGTCCTACCGTCCGCAATGACTTTCTCTACAGCATCATGTTGATGTCCTGCCACCCAATACCTAGCTCTTGAGATCAACTCATTACTCAACCCCGCATTATAGTACGGAGCATAATCGTTGTTGGCATTTTGCTCGAAAGCAAAAGCTTCTTTAGATGGAAGGCGGTGATATATTGCTATATCAACTTTCTCTGGAAAGTTGCTAATGAATGCTTTGTGCTGTTCTTCAATCATTTGATGGCTGATG
Organism: Vibrio sp. V04_P4A5T148; assembly: GCF_963875605.1. NCBI lineage: Bacteria > Pseudomonadati > Pseudomonadota > Gammaproteobacteria > Vibrionales > Vibrionaceae > Vibrio > Vibrio sp. V04_P4A5T148. The sequence goes on along the minus strand of NZ_CAWNMS010000069.1, from coordinate 78,226 downwards.
TACTTTGTATCTAAATATTTGTTTTATCCCGACCAATGGGTTGGACTGAATCTTTCCGCAATTCGCCGCGTAGTTCATCACTTCATTTATTCGCTGACATACTCGCTTAACTGTCTCTAATGCGCCCTTTGCTTCTACAGGTCGTAAGACTTGAATCACAATTGGGGCAGTTAGCTCACTTATCGGCATGTTACCGAGGTTGGGAAAGATATGTAGCTCGAGAGATCGCCAGATATCGTTGGCATAGTCTTCGGAAACGTCATGCTTTTTTACTTCAAACCATTCTTATGCAACTGACTTAGTTGTTGATGACTGAGCTATCTATGCGGTAATTAGTTGGTTATCTCTGTGAGTTTTAGGATCAATGCTTTCAGCGACATGTTGGCGCATTTCTCTTGTTTTCTCTCTCGCAGATGCGAGAGTAATGTCAGGAAAAGCACCAAGGCTGATGTTCTTGCGTTTTTTAGTTACTGGATGGATGTAGTTGAAAATCCAAAGTTTTGCGCCATTAGGTTTTATACATAAGTACAGACCGTTGCCATCGGCAAGCGAATATTCTTTTTCTAAGGGCTTAGCTTTGGTTACTTGAGTTTTCTATAAGATTTTGATTTTATTGGGTATTTTAATGGTTCCTTTCTAATGTAACACACAATATGTGTTGTTATTGGTTAGTGTTACGAGGAATGTTACTAAATGACTGAGATTAAGTGAATCTTGATGAGACGCCCTGAACCACTTAAAGCTAGATAGGACAAGGGTTTAGAAAAGAAAACGGGACGTCCTGAGACGTCCCGTTACTAGTGATTGGTGGAGCTGGCGGGATTTGAACCCGCGTCCGAAAATCATTCATCATTGGTACTACATGCTTATTCGATCTTTAATTTCACCATCAAACTGCGAACCGACACGCTATCTAATGGCTATCCTGAATTAGTTTTAATGCTTTGTCTCTCAGGCGGGAGACGCGGCACGAGCTTGTTTGGTTTTGACTCTCTGTTATTCCCCGTCTTACGAGCGGAAGCTAGGGCAGAAAGGCTCTTGGCAGGTTATTAAGCTGCTAGTGCGTAGTTTTCGTCGTTTGCGACTATTTTTTTGCGGCTTTTAACGTGGCAAACCGCCCCACGGCATGCACCTCAGACTGCAAAATTCCCGTCGAATCCAGAATCAGCCCCAAGTGTGTTGACGCATACTACCAGAAAACCTTTGTCTGTCTAGCTTTCTGCGTCTAAGTGGTCAAGATTAACGCAATGAGCTCTTCATTACGCGTGCTTTCTCTCTTGCCCAATCTTTTTCTTTTAAATCATCACGTTTGTCATGCAGTTTTTTACCTTTCGCTACACCAATTTTGATTTTCACCCAAGAGCGAGACCAATACAGTGATAGTGCGATAAGTGTCATGCCTTCACGGTTGATGCGTCCATAAAGGTTGTCCAGTTCACGGCGGCTGATTAACAGCTTGCGCACGCGAGTTGGGTTGGCAACCACGTGAGTGGATGCTTGCTGCAGTGGCGTTATTGTCATTCCGGAAACAAAGGCTTCTCCATCTCGCATGAAAACGTAGCTTTCTGCGATATTCGCTTTGCCTTGACGAAGAGATTTGACTTCCCAGCCTTGGAGCTCCATGCCAGCTTCTACTTCATCTTCGATAAAGTATTCGTGGCGAGCTTTTTTATTTACAGCAATGGTATTGCTACCTGCTTTTGAGTTTGATTTTTTCTTTACCATAGTGGCGGCATTATACGGTTTGGTTTGAGCTTAGGAAATCCTTTTATTTGCGTAGGATAAGAATAAAAGTAAAATTGTTACACACCAGACTCTTTCGGTGGTGATGAGGAGAGAATATGAAGCAAGTCAGTCGTTCTGCTTTAGTGTCTTTTAGTGCAGAACAAATGTTTAATCTCGTGAATGACGTTGCTCGTTATCCTGAATTTTTGCCAGGTTGTTCTGGTTCTCGCGTTATTGAATCTTCCGATTTGTCGATGGTGGCTTCGGTGGATGTTTCAAAGGCAGGGATAAGTAAGACGTTCACAACGTCGAATGTGTTGGTGGCCAGTGAAGCTATTTTGATGAATTTGGTCGATGGTCCTTTTAAGGCTTTAAAAGGCGGTTGGTATTTTACTGCACTTGATGAACAGGCCTGCAAGGTTGAACTTAAACTGGAGTTTGAATTTTCGAGCAAAATGGTGGAATTGGCTTTTGGCAAGATATTCAATGAATTGACTAGTAATATGGTTAACGCATTTACCAAACGAGCGAAACAGGTGTATCAGTAATGAGTATTGAATCTGAGATGATCCATGTTGAGGTTGTCTATGCATTGCCTCATGAGCAAAGAGTACTTAATTTGGTGGTAGACAAAAACTCAACCGTCGAAACGATAATTCAACAGTCCGGTGTGCTTGAACTCTACCCAGAGATTGATTTATCAAAAAATAAGGTCGGAATTTTTAGTCGTAACGTTAAGCTAGATTCGACGGTCAGAGACCGTGATCGCATTGAAATTTATCGTCCGTTATTGGCCGACCCTAAAGAGATCCGTCGCAAGAGAGCCGAGCAGGCAAAAGCACAACAGTAAACGTTGCTGCGGTATTGGATGCAAGATAAAGGGCTCGTTATGAGCCCTGTCCGTTAGTGTCACTCATTGTGAGGTGCACTTTGGGTATCATTTGTTTGAACGTGTTTTCGTTCAGTTTACGCCTTCAAAAAACCGTTCGCTAGGAGGGTAGTCGCCACTGATTTCCATCAAAGCACCTGCGGTATTAAATGTCGCAATCAGGTTTTTCTGTATCGATTCTTTGTGGCCTTCCGTGTGGTGATAAATGTAATACCAAGTATCGGGATAACCGTTTTCAATAAGCATCGGCGACCCCATGACAAACCTAACCTGTTCTTTGCTCATACCGAACTTGAGTTGATCGACGGCTTGCTGTTCAACGTAGTTGCCTTGGTTAATATCAATACGATAAACGAGTTTTTCTAATAAAGAGCATCCAGTCAGCATTGTCATTGCTAAAGGGACTGCGATTAACCACTTTTTTAACTGCATATTCAAAATTCTTTGCCAATAGGTCGTAAAACTGGACTGATAATAAACAAGCTCGCAGCAGAAGTAAAAAATAGACTGAGCTACGAGCTAGTTGAGACTGCAAATTTTGAGTTTGGTTGCAAACCTAAAAAGAAAAATGTCAGCTTAGGCGGCGATCAGCAGTTCTTTCGCATTAGCAAGGGTAGATTCGGTGATTTGGCTACCCCCTAAAAGGCGAGCAAGTTCAGCGACGCGTTGTTCATTGTCTAACCGTTTCATTTGTGTTTCTGTCTTTCCTGCTTTGGCTTGCTTGCTGACAAACAGTTGTTGGTGCCCGCAACCTGCCACTTGTGGTAAGTGAGTCACACACAGTACTTGAGTTGATTCGCCTAATGTCCTTAACATTTTTCCGACCACCGCAGCAGTTGGCCCACTGATACCGACATCGACCTCATCAAAAATAAGGCTAGGAGTGTCTACTTTTTGAGCGGTGATCACTTGGATTGCTAGAGATATCCGTGACAGTTCTCCGCCTGACGCGACTTTAGCGATAGGCTGCAGCGGTTGACCTGGGTTGGTCGAGACTAAGAAGGTTACGGTGTCAAAACCCAGTGGTGATGGATGCGTTGTTTCATGATTAACTTCGATGCAGAACTTGGCTTTTTCCATGCTCAGTTCGTGCATGCTATTGGTGATTAATTTATCCAGCTCTTTCGCGTAACGGCTACGAGACTTATGCAGTTTGTCGGCACAGGTTGCAAACTGCTGATACTGTTTGGAAACGTTACTTTCCAGTTCTTGTAATTTATCTTCAGAGCAGTCAAGTTGCGCTATTTGTTTGAGCAGATCTTGGTGGTGGTGGTAAAGCGTTTCAGGAGCGATGTAGTGCTTGCGCGATATGGACATCACTTTAGAGTAACGTTCTTCTACATAAGCCATACGTTCAGGATCGACATCGATACTGTCCAGATAGTTTCGCAATTCACTGTTGGCTTCTTCGAGTTGGATGATGGCTTCAGCCACCATGTTGGGTAAGGTGGCAAGTTTTTCATCTAACTCGGCCAGTTCAAGCAAGGCGTGGTTGGCTGACTGCAGCAAACTTAGCGCATTGACTTCTTGCCCCTCATAAATAAGTTCAATGGCTTGCTGGCAAGTGGTAGCAAGCTCGCCACTGTTGGCTAAACGTCTGTGCTCTTGTTCGAGTTCGGTGAACTCTTCTTCACCAATCGCCAATTCATTGAGTTCTTTGATTTGATATTCCAGCAGTTGAACTTGAGCTTGGTTTTGTTGACTATTTTCTTTGAGTTGATTGAGCTGGTTATCTGCTTGACGCCACATTTGGTAGGCTAAGCGTGTCTCTTTGACAAGATTCACGTGACCTGCGTATTGGTCCAGCATGCTCATTTGATACTCACTTTTCATCAGTTGATGATGGGCGTGTTGACCGTGGATGTTGATCAGTAATTGACCTAGAGCTTTGAGTTGTGAAAGAGGCACAGGGCTGCCATTGATGAAGGCACGAGAGCGGCCATCTTTGGTGATGATTCGGCGTAAAATACACTCTTTTTGGTCGAGCAAGTCATTGTCTTCCAACCAGCGCGTGGCGTTGAGGTTATTGTCCAAAATAAAGGCGGCGCTGACTTCGGTTTTTTCTTCACCCTGCCTGACCATTCCTGCTTCCGCACGGCCACCAAGACATAAACTGAGCGCGTCAATTGCAATGGATTTACCCGCACCGGTTTCGCCAGTAATGGTAGTCATTCCTTTGGAAAGCTCTAACTGCAATGATTTAACAATAGCAAAATTATTCACACTTAAATGAGCCAGCATTTCTGTACCTATATAATCAAATAACACTGTATAAGTGAACAGTATAAACTGTTTTTTTATACAGTAAAGATGCCTGTCAGAAAACTATGAGTATTGTAAACTGCGCTGAGTTTAGTGCATGCGACAGGAAGTGATTTATGTTGCTTGATAGCTCTGGCTTTCTAGTGAATTTTACTTCATTCGATGGGGTTAATTAGTTTTGAATTGATTATTAAATGCTCATTAAATAGTTTGACGAGGTTCACAAAAAAGATAGAATACGCAACCTGTATACAATGTAACAAGGTGTAGTAAATGATGAACTCAGCACTTCTTTCGCTATTAGAAAAGAAAAGCACCTCTGAAAAAGGTAAATCCCAATCGACATTGGCTGATAAACTATCGAGTGTCATGGTGTTTGGCGCGACAATCGCCGTAGTTGGTTTGCTAGGGTTAATCTACATTGCATAAATTCACATAAAAAAGACGCTTGATGCGTCTTTTTTATCATCTAGAGAATAGCGCTTACTTGGTCGCTATCACTTCAATTTCCACTTTCGCATCCATAGGCAGGCGAGCAACTTCCACGCATGAGCGCGCTGGAAAAGAGGCTTGGTGGCTTTCAAAGACCATCGTAATTCTCGTCATTAGTGGGTTGCCATTGGTGTAGTGAAACTGACTTAACCGCTGAATGTCGGTAATAGGTTCATCATTGACATAAAGTGGAATACTGCGGTTGCGATACCAAATAAGATCAGCATGCCGATCATTGCGTTGCCACCCGGTGCCATAAATCCTTCTTGACCACCTTCTAAAGTGCGTGATTTACGAGCCAATAACGCTGGAATTAAGCAAGCCCAGATTGTTGCAGCAGCACCCGCATAGCCAATCGCCAGAATAAAGCCGAAAGGGAACAATAAAGAAAGGGTGAGTGGTGGAATAAATGTCACTAGCCACGTTTTAGTTCGACCTTGTTTGTTGTCTTCAAATTTAAACAGGTCTGCCAGAAAATCAAAAACACCTAAGCCTACTCCAATGAACGAAGAAAGAATGGCTGCCATTGAGAAGGTGTTGATTGCGTGCGATACCTTGTCTGAATCAATCACAGAGCCTAACGCTGCTAACAGAACTTCAACGTTACCACCTTGGGCAATCACTGGGCCGAAATTGCTACGTGGTAGGTTACCGTAAATACTGGCCATCCACAGGAAGTACAGACATAGTGCGATAACGGTACCGCCCAAAATGGCGTATTTTGCGCGATGCTCACACCCATAGTAAGAACGCATACTGGCCACTGAGTGATGATAACCAAATGAAGTTAACGCCACAGGTAACATTGCCATAGCGTATGGGGCATAATTGGATTCTTCGTTAATGCGGTCGAAAAGTACGCTAGTATCTATGTTAACGGCTAAACCAGAAACACCAAATACGAAGCTCAGTACCATAAAGGCAATAAGAACAATAGAGATCCTGTCGACTGCTCGAGTAGAGTGCCAAACGAAAAGAGAGAAAACAGCAACAAACAGGACTGATGTGATTTTGTTATTGATACCTAAAACACCTTCTAGAATTAAACCTGAAGATGTGATGTAAGCATAAAGTAAGATACCGCCGACAAAATAAACTGCTAAATTATTAATTCGGTTGACGTTATCGCCAAGGATGTCTTTGGTCACAGTGTTGAAAGACACTTTAAGATCGTAACGCTTGAATGCTTCCAATAGCATCCAACCCGAGAGTGTCATCATGATCATAGTGAAGGTAATTGTGATAAGAGACCAAGTCGTCCAAGCGCCTGCTCCCGCACTCGGTAAACCTAACATTCCGGCTCCGACACAGACGCTTGCTATGATACAAGCTCCGCCTACTAAAGATGGATTATTGTTCATAATCGTTACTCTTGTTTAAGTTTCATGTTGAGGAAAAAGCCCGCTAAATTTATAGATTTTGTTTTGCTCGATTTAGAAGGAAATAGCGCGCCAATTAGGCGCGCTTTAGTTAGTGATTATTCAACTTCCTTTAGACGGGCTGTGAAGTGGCGTAGCACTTGTGGCTCGTAGGTGAAATCGAGTCCCTTCACGTTGTGGGCATTCTCTTTTACTTTCCCAAATGCTTCGATAACAAAGTCCATGTGCGTTTGAGTGTAAGTAGCACGAGGAATGGTTAGGCGTAACAACTCAGCAGGACAAGGGTGTTGTTTACCCGTTGCAGGATCACGGCCTAATAGTAACGAACCGATTTCCACCGCGCGAATACCGGCGACTTTGTAGAGTTCACAGGCCAAAGCATGAGCCGGGAATTGATGCGAAGGGATATGAGGTAATAGTTTGCCTGCATCAACGAATGCTGCGTGGCCGCCAGCCTGCTGACACACAACCCCAATGGCTTCTAGGCCATCAACAAGGTACTGAACCTGGCCGATACGGTACTCTAGCCAGTCTTGACGCATGCCATCATATAGACCGACAGCAAGACGCTCCATTGCACCACCTTCAAGACCACCATAAGTAGGGAAACCTTCTTGAATCACACAAAGCGTGCGGCATTCCGTGTAAGTGTCCATCATCGATTCATCTTTGAAACACAACAGACCGCCCATTTGAACCATTGCATCTTTCTTAGCAGACATGGCTAAACCATCTGCGTATTTATAGGTTTCACGAGTGATTTCTTCGATAGTCCAATTTTGATAACCCGGTTCGCGTTGCTGAATAAAGTAAGCATTCTCAGCAAAGCGCGCAGAGTCCATGATGACAGGAATATCGTAGCGTTGAGCAATCTCGTATACCGCTTTTAAGTTAGCGATAGAGACAGGCTGACCACCGGCAGAGTTACAAGTAATCGTGCTGACAATGTAAGGTACGTTCGCAGGCCCTGCTTCTTCAATCGCCATTTCCAGTTTCGCGATATCAAAGTTACCTTTGAAATCTGCATTGACAGATGTATCGAACGCATCTTTGGTATAGACGTTTTTCGCCACGCAGCAGTTAACCTGAGTGTGACCTTGAGTGGTGTCGAAGAAGTAGTTAGACAGCGCCACCATTTTTGAACGGTCTAGGCCTTTTTCTTTTTCACGCTTTTTAATTAGAACAGGAATATAGATTTGCTCTGCACCACGGCCTTGGTGAGTTGGGATAGTTAACTCATAACCGAAGATATCTTTCACCGCATTCGCCAGCGCATAGTAGCTGCGGCTGCCACTGTAAGCTTCATCACCCATTAGCATTGCTGCTTGCATTCTTTGAGTAATAGAGCCTGTGCCGCTATCAGTGAGAAGGTCAATAAATACATCGTCACTATCGATAAGGAATGGGTTCATACCCGCTTTAAGGATGGCCTCTTCGCGATATTCACGTGTTGTACGTTTTACTGGTTCAACAACACGAATGCGGAAGGGTTCTGGTAAGTGTTTAAAGTTTTCCATGATAATACCTTTGAATAATTTAAATTTCGTCAGGCGATATTAGTCAACACCCTTTATATATTTAGAGTGCAAAATATCGCGCCAAATAATTAGCGATAAAATTCGAGTGAAATAAATCTATTTGAGAATAACCAAGCAACAACTTTAAATTAATAAAGATGAATGCAAGTATCGAAAAGCGATATAAATAGATTTAGTGTTGATGCTGATTGTTTAATGGATTCGAAAGAATGCAGAAACAACCAAGCAGGCTAGGCGTGTGCAAAAGATGGTAAAATTGAGATTTGATAGTCGTGCGTGTACCAAGCTAGGAAGCTTGACCATAACTTATCTTGAATTTTTAGATTTTTACTCATATCTAAATCCGTTGTGAGTTATAGCTGGTTGACTGATGGAACGATTCTTAACCAAGTTGATCAGTAAGTAAATTGATAGAAATAATAATTGTGATCGAAGTCCTTAACTTGAATATGGAATAAATCATGGCTCACAAATAATCAGCTATAGGATAAGTAAATTTATGATAGAAAATAAATAGAAATTTAAAAACTCATTAAATATTAAAGATTCCCGATAAAAAGACCTCGATATTATTAATCGAGGTCGACAGTCAATAGAAGGTGAAGAGGTTGGTTTAAAACAATTTACTCGACCAACCCAGTTTCTTTCTTAGCACGTGATAGTAGCTGTAATCTTTAGGATGAATGAGCTTTAGAATATTTGGGCTTTGGTAAATATGCACTTCATCACCGGGGGAAACCGGTAGGGATACTTGTCCATCGCAGCTAACTTCCTGTGTTCCGCGATTATCAGGCGAAACCAGCAGTTTTATCTGGCGGTTGCCATCCACAACTAGGGGGCGGCTTGAAAGGGTATGCGGGAACATGGGGACCAATGTAATGGCGTTTAAACTGGGGGATAAAATCGGCCCGCCGCCAGAAAGTGAATAAGCGGTAGAGCCCGTTGGGGTAGAAACGATAAGGCCATCAGAGCGTTGAGAAAAAGCGAAGCTATTATCTATATAGACTTCAAATTCAATCATATGTGCAATTTTGCCGGGGTGTAATACGGCTTCATTAAGCGCTGCATTATGACTTTTGACTTGCCCGTGACGATGAATTTCTGTTTCCAGTAAGAAGCGTTGCTCTTCTAAATATTCGCCATTGAGTACTGCAAGTAGCCTTGGTTGAAAATCTTCTGGGTTGAGATCGGTCAAAAATCCTAAATTGCCACGATTCACCCCAATCACGGAAATGTCGAAGCGTGATAATACGCGTGCGGCACCGAGCATATTGCCATCGCCCCCAACCACAACCGCAAGGTCTGCTTTTTTGCCGATTTCAAGCAGGCTAGCGAAATGTTCCGCAGGTACACCTTCCAATATTTCGCTGAGACGATCATCAATAAAGACCGGATATCCCATTGAAGTTAGCCATTGGTAAAGCTCTTTATGTGTCTGAATGGCTTGTTGATCTCTTGGTTTTCCAATGATAGCGATCACTTCAAATGGTTTTTTCATAAATTTTCCAAACTAATTAGGCTTGAATCAGGATTGTTCATCCCCATAATAAGGGCAAGTTATGCCTTTGTGCGAATTTTTGTGTGCTTAACTTTTTGAACTGTGGAGGTTAAGCGCAAAATAGTTGGATTCTGGAGATATCATGAACAACGAAGAAAACAAAATCAAAGAAGAAGAACTACAGCAAGAAGTAGTGGGTCAAGAAGCTGAAGTCGTTGGTACTGACGCGGATATCGATTGGAACGAACAAGTTGAAGTCGATGAGAAAGAGTCCCAAATTGCGCAATTAGAAGCGGCGCTACTGTCGAGCGAAGCAAAAATTCAAGAGCAAAAAGACTCGGTGCTAAGAGCGAAAGCGGAAGTTGAAAATATGCGCCGCCGTTCAGAGCAAGAGATCGATAAAGCGCGTAAATATGCGTTGAGCCGTTTTGCTGAAGAGTTGTTGCCAGTGTTAGACAACCTAGAGCGCACGATTCAAGCTGCTGACGCTGAGAACGAAGTGGTGAAACCGCTGGTGGAAGGTGTGGAACTGACACACAAAACTTTCATTGGCGTAGTTGAAAAGTTTGGCTTGAAAGAGATTAATCCTGAAGGCGAAACATTCAACCCAGAATTGCACCAAGCAATGTCAATTCAAGAGAGCCCAGATCATGAACCTAATACTGTGATGTTTGTGATGCAAAAGGGCTATGAGTTGAATGGCCGAGTGATTCGCCCTGCGATGGTCATGGTATCAAAGTAAAGAGTTGCGAAATAAGCCAAATGCTTTATTGGCGTTAATTTATTCAGTGCCAAAGAGAGGTGTACGTCGCCTCTCTTTTTTATGTCGAAATCGATTAATGTCGAGATAGAAACCTTCATTAAGTGATTTCGGGATTGAAAAAGTCGTTATTTACGCTGTTTAGTCGAAATATCATAACTTTTTTCAATTTTGCCCTTGAAAAGGTGCTGAGTGACCTTATTTATTGGGCATACGAGAAACGAACATCCTTGTTTAGTTTGTGAGTAAGGGTTGAAACCCTGTTCTCCCTCCCCCACATAGGGGGTAGCATAAAACAAAAATAGAATTTATTTGGAGATAGCCTGATGGGTAAAATCATTGGTATTGACTTAGGTACTACTAACTCTTGTGTTGCTGTTTTAGATGGCGACAAACCTCGCGTTATTGAAAACGCTGAAGGTGAACGTACAACTGCATCGGTAATTGCATATACAGATGGTGAGACGCTAGTAGGTCAGCCTGCAAAACGTCAAGCGGTAACAAACCCAACCAATACGCTATTTGCAATTAAGCGTTTGATCGGTCGTCGTTTTGAAGACGAAGAAGTTCAACGTGATATTGAAATCATGCCTTACAAAATCGTGAAGGCTGATAATGGCGATGCTTGGGTTGAAGCAAGAGGCCAAAAAATGGCCGCTCCTCAAGTTTCAGCTGAAGTTCTGAAGAAAATGAAGAAAACAGCTGAAGATTTTCTTGGTGAGCCAGTTACTGGTGCCGTTATTACGGTTCCTGCATACTTTAACGATGCACAACGTCAAGCAACGAAAGATGCAGGTCGTATTGCAGGTCTTGAAGTAAAACGTATCATCAACGAACCAACAGCGGCTGCACTTGCTTATGGTTTGGACAAACAAGGTGGCGATCGCGTTATCGCGGTATACGACCTTGGTGGTGGTACATTTGATATTTCAATTATCGAGATCGATGAAGTTGAAGGCGAGAAAACATTCGAAGTTCTAGCAACTAACGGTGACACACACCTTGGTGGTGAAGACTTTGATAACCGCATGATCAACTATCTCGTTGATGAGTTCAAAAAAGAGCAAGGCATCAACCTAAAAACTGATCCACTTGCGATGCAGCGTCTGAAAGAAGCCGCAGAAAAAGCGAAGATTGAGTTGTCATCAGCGCAACAAACAGATGTGAACTTGCCTTACATCACCGCTGATGCCGCAGGTCCTAAGCACATGAACGTGAAAGTGACACGTGCGAAACTAGAATCTCTAGTGGAAGACCTTGTTCAGCGTTCGCTTGAGCCACTGAAAGTGGCGCTGGCTGATGCAGACTTGTCTGTCGGCGACATTACTGACGTTATCCTTGTAGGTGGTCAGACTCGTATGCCTATGGTTCAGAAGAAAGTGGCTGAATTCTTTGGCAAAGAAGCGCGTAAAGATGTTAACCCAGATGAAGCGGTTGCTGTTGGTGCGGCCATTCAAGGTGGTGTGCTTGCGGGTGAAGTAAAAGACGTACTGCTACTTGACGTAACGCCTCTGTCTCTCGGTATCGAGACAATGGGTGGCGTGATGACTAAGCTGGTTGAGAAAAACACAACGATTCCAACTAAAGCGAATCAAGTATTCTCTACCGCTGAAGACAACCAAAACGCAGTAACGATCCATGTTCTACAAGGTGAGCGTAAGCAAGCCATGTACAACAAATCGCTAGGTCAATTTAACCTAGAAGGTATTCAAGCTGCACCACGTGGCATGCCACAAATTGAAGTTGTGTTTGACTTGGATGCGGATGGTATCTTGCACGTGTCTGCGAAAGATAAACAAACAGGCAAAGAGCAGAAGATCACTATCCAAGCGTCTGGCGGTTTGAGCGATGCTGAAATCGAGAAAATGGTCCAAGAAGCTGAAGCAAACAAAGAAGCGGACAAAAAGTTCGAAGAGTTAGCGACAGCACGTAACCAAGCGGACCAAATGATTCACGGTACTCGTAAGCAAATTGAAGAAGCGGGTGATGCTCTTCCTGCTGACGATAAAGTGAAGATTGAAGCGGCCATTACTGAGCTTGAAGAAGCGAAGAAAGGTGAAGACAAAGAAGCGATCGACGCTAAAGTTCAAGCGCTTATGGCTGCTGCTCAAAAACTGATGGAGATCGCTCAGCAAAAAGCTCAAGCACAACAAGCGGGTGAAGGCCAACAACAGTCTGCAGAAGACGATGTCGTTGACGCTGAGTTTGAAGAAGTCAAAGAAGACAAAAAGTAATTGATTGAGTTCCCTCCTTTTAAACGGGGAGGGCTAGGGTTGGGTGGCTCGCGAGTTTAACCCACCCTAACTTCTCTAAGAGAAGAATGAAATCAACGGTATGATGCGGGCGTTTGGGGTAACTCTTACGCCCGTATGTCTGTAATTAATGAAAACTCATTGGTGTCCATCTAACTAACAGTGTCTTTTTAGTTTGAATTCACTAGAATCTAGAACCATTAGTTAGGTCGATATAAACACCAAGCGGCAGCGTGTCGTTTGCGGTAACAAATTGGTGACGAAGAAGATGTCAAAACGTGATTTTTACGAAGTATTAGGCGTAGGCCGAGATGCCTCTGAGCGCGATATTAAAAAGGCGTATAAGCGCCTAGCAATGAAGTTTCACCCTGATAGAAACCAAGGGGATGACAGCGCTTCGGACAAGTTTAAAGAAGTAAAAGAAGCGTATGAAATTTTAACCGATTCGCAAAAGAAAGCGGCTTATGATCAGTACGGTCATGCTGCTTTTGAACAAGGCGGAATGGGCGGTGGCGGCTTTGGTGGCGGCAGTGCTGATTTTGGCGATATCTTCGGTGATGTCTTTGGTGACATTTTCGGTGGTGGTCGCCGGGGCGGTGGTCAAGCGCGTGCACAACGTGGTGCTGACTTGCGTTACAACATGGAACTGTCTTTAGAAGAGGCCGTTCGTGGTTGTTCGAAAGAGATTGAAGTGCCAACACTGGTCCATTGTGATTCTTGTGAAGGTACTGGCGCGAAGAAAGGCTCGTCTGCGCAAACGTGTGGAACCTGTCATGGTCACGGCCAAGTACAGATGCGCCAAGGATTTTTTGCTGTACAGCAAACCTGTCCGACTTGCCATGGTAAAGGTAAGATCATTAAAGACCCATGTAACGTGTGTCACGGACAGGGGCGTAAGCAAAAAACCAAAACGCTTAATGTTAAAATTCCAGCCGGTGTGGATACGGGCGATCGCATTCGTTTATCTGGCGAAGGTGAAGCGGGAGAAATGGGCGCTCCAGCGGGGGATTTGTATGTACAAGTTCACGTCAAAGAGCACCACATTTTTGAACGCGATGGTAACAACTTATACTGTGAAGTCCCTGTAAGTTTTGCTATGGCTGCACTTGGCGGTGAAGTTGAAGTTCCAACACTCGATGGTCGTGTAAACTTGAAAGTGCCAGAAGAGACGCAAACAGGGCGCATGTTCCGTATGCGTGGTAAAGGTGTGAAAGGCGTACGCGGTGGGGCGATCGGTGATTTGGTTGTCAAACTCGTAGTTGAAACACCAGTGAAACTGAGCGCGCGTCAAAAAGAACTATTACGTGAATTTGAAGAAACTTGCGGTGGTGAAGCGGCAAATAAGCATAAGCCTAAATCGGAAGGTTTCTTTAATGGCGTGAAAAAGTTCTTCGATGATTTAACCAGCTAATTCACTGTTGAATTATTATCTATCCAATAAGGCCTGCAATGCAGGCCTTATTCGTTCCAGATACAGGATGACTTTGTCCTCCCCTCACAAACGGAACATTTGTAGTGTTCTATTTCCAACATGCGCTTGGGGCTGATTCGTTGGTTGATTTCAATGTCATGACCTTATCGCTGGTTAGACATTCATCCTTGTCTTGGCCTCTGGTGCTCTGCGCCGTCGCGGTGATGGTGTAGCTACTGGTTGCGGAGCTGGCGACTGAAAACTGATAGCGTTCAGCATCGCTTTCACAGATGACGCAATTTCCCCCTGAAATGATCCCACTCCAGTCATAACCCTTATCGTAGTGATGCTCCAGTTCCAGTTGAATTCTCCCCATATCGGCGAGTGCGGTGGTTCGGTGCCCTTTTAAAACGTGCTTGGTATAACTTGGATAAGCGATTGCAGACAGTACGCCAATAATCACAACCGCAATCAATAATTCGATCAATGTCATCCCGAACGACCGCCGGTTGTGGTTGTTGCATTTAGAATTTCGAATCATCACGTGGAGTTCCTTGTTGATTTACCCGCTATTTTTATTAGGTGATAGCATTCGCGCAAGGTGAATTTTGTTTCATATTTTAATTACATAGGAATTTGGGAAATGGCTCGCGGGTTTACTTTACTTGAGCTGCTTATCACGGTTTCCGTTTTGTCTATTTTACTCACGATAGCGGCTCCCAATTTCAAACAAGTCAGTGATACGCAAAAGATGCAACGTTTAGCGGGTGAGATTAATGGCTTGATGATGAGCGCCCGTTCGGAAGCAGTAATGAGAAAGCAGCCGCTATGGGCGCATATTGTCATGTCGGGTTCGGTTAATAGCCAAGGTGAATGGCAAATCGTGCTGACTAATTCAGGAACCTATCCCGGGGGGCAAGTGATTTCATCGCTATCGGGGCAACCTTATCGCAATATTGAATTGGGGGTGAATTACCCGTCAAATCAGATCCATTTTGAAGCCATTAATGGCCGAGCTGTAAATGGGAGCCTTGATTTTTCAACACACCAAGGTGCACTCAAATTCACGACCTATAGACCTTCAGGACGAATGCGCCTATGTGGTAATGGAGGAGACTATTTTGGTTTTAAGCAGTGCAGCTAACATACCGAGAGCAAAAAAGCATACCTATAAAGCTCATATCGCTGAAACCAAGCAGATGGGGGCAACGTTAATTGAGTTCATGGTGGCATCCATGCTTGGCTTGATTGCGATAGCCATTATCGGCTCCGTATTCATTACTGGGCAGAAGGTAGCGACCGAAAGAGGCAAGGAGCTACTGCTACTGCAACAAGTGACGGGCGCGCTGCAATACCTCAAACAAGATATTCAACGTGCAGGTTATGATGGCGGTCATGGTAACTCACTCACGTTACTGGATAGCGATGATATCGTTTTTGTTTCGGCCGACCAATCAACGCTCGCGTATGCCTACCTTGATGATACGGGGGCAACGAAACAGATCAGAAATGTTGGGTTTGTCATGACTTCTGGCGCGTTGGGTGTCTGTGACAGGCCGACGTCTGTGATTTCAGGGGCCAAAACCGTTTCCCAAGCGACGGCTGGTTGCTCTGCTATTTTTGATATTAACCAGATTAATGTGACTCATTTTCAAGCCCAGCGAGCATCATTAGCGGCGAATGGTGTGAGCTCAGCCTACATGACGATCTCTATGGCAGCAGAGTTGGTGGGGGATAGCCGTGTATCAACATCATTTGGAGTGGCAATAAAACAAAGGAATTGGCAGTAATGAAGCAAGCTCAGCAAGGCGCTGTAACGTTATTGATCACCACGCTTTTGTTGGTGCTCGCTTTAGTGGTGGCATTAGGCTCCTACCGTTCGCTCTTTTTTCAGATCAAACGAGCACAAAATGAGGTGCAAGCGAGGCAACAGCATTGGCGAGCAGAAGGGGGGCTTGAGTGTGGTTATAGCCATATTATGAACAATAAAAATAGTTCAATTCCCAACAACCTCAATACCTTGTGTGTCGATTTAGAGTTAACGTACCTCTCTGCAGACCCTACTAACGCCAGTACACTTATGTCCCAGTATCAAATGACGACGTTGAAAAAGAACATTCTGTTTCAACGTGGGAGAAGTCCAGGAGCCATTCGTTCTACTTCAGACTTAATAGTGTTTGGCTCTACACTTATTTCTCCACCAGATCCCGGGCCCAAAAATAGTGATGGGAAATATGAATGCGCGGCTATCGCCGTTGCTAAATATGTTATTGCTACGGCGGGAGTGACAAATAATGGTGTTGGGAGTGCTATTCAAAAACCAAGCGCTGTTTTTGACAATAGTGCCGATTGCGCGCCGACGCATAAAACGAACAGTAGTTCACAAAGCGGTATTTGGAAAAATAGTCGCGGTCTTTATGAAGCAGTCGATGTCAAAAATGATATTTACCGAGATGAAACGCTAAACCCATTTAAAGATCTCTTTGGTTACGAACGGGGAGAATGGGAAAAAGCACGCGACGATACTGAATTTAAGTTCTTGAGTTACACAATGACTAGTGGTGATGTTGATTGTGTTTCGAAATTTAAAGGTGCTTTGGTTCTTGGTCAGCCGAATCAAGTATGGATTGATGGCAGTTGTCAACTGAACCAAGCATCGATTGATACAATGTCAACCATACAAAATGCTCATCCTGGGACTTACCTTTTTTTGCTGGTGCATAATGGCGTGTTAGGGATTCGAGGGAGTGGCAGCATTCAAGGGGGGCTCTTTCATTTTAACAGTGGATTTGCCGCTGATACGGCAAATTGGAATGGATTTGATACTGAACTCATCGCGGATCTCAATGCTAATTTTGATGCACCGATAAAAACATTGTACGGCAGCGCTACCACCTTGACGCCAAAGCACGCTACCTACTTACAGTCGGGATCTTTTCAATTTACCGGAGGAATGGCCTTTGATACCCAAGGTCAGATCGCACTATTTTATAACTCGCTACGTTTGCAATATAACAGTGATATTGAAAACAGCTTTTCCTTTTCGGTTCCACCTAGATGGCAAAAAGGTTCATGGAATGATCTCTAAACAACAAGGATTTAGCCTAATAGAAGTAATGATATCGTTTGTTCTAATTGGTGTTGGGGCACTGGGTTTGGTCAAATTACAAGTGTTGGTTGAACAAAAGGCGGATTTTGCCGTTCATAGTATCGAAGCACTACATTTGGCCGAACAAAAGTTGGAATGGTTTCGTAGCCGTGGCGCTTCTGCCGCGATTTCTACTCTCACGCCAGCGAATTTTGATAGTGATATTGTCAACGGACAAGATCACTCACATCCCTTTTATACACTCAGTTGGTCAGTACCAACGGTCTCTTTATCGGGCTCACTGAAAACCATTTATATTGAGTCCTATTGGCATGATCGTCAGGGAAATAAGCAGTCGGTTGAGCTGAAAACCATGATTTCGCAGTTCAGTGAGTTTGATTAGCGTCTCGATGCTTATACAAAAATGAAATATTTGATTTTGCAAATTGGTTACTGATTTGTAGGAAAAAAGAGCATAAGAATGTGTTTGGATTGTTGTGGTGGAATGCTATTTTTGCAAAATATGTCCCCGTTTTTGTAAAAAACTGTAGAAGCTTGTGCTTTGGTTGAGGCTTTTTTATAGAATAACCGACGATTAATAGGTCGGCTAAATAAATTGATATAGGCCTACAGCAGCAACATCACATATGGAGTTACGAATGAGTAACCAAGTCGTAAAACAAGCACCATTTCCGAAGCCGAGCGGTATGGATCGCTTTTTAAATTTTATTGAACGTGCAGGAAATAAAATTCCTGACCCTGCGATTTTGTTCTTCTGGGCATTGATTATTGTTTGGGTTTCATCGGCACTGTTATCGAATGTGACATTTGATTTGACCAACCCTCGAACGGGTGAAGCATTGCAGGTGAATAACCTACTGACAGGTAAAGCGCTCGCGAGTTTTCTAGCCAATATGGTGACCACATTCACCAGTTTTGCGCCGCTAGGTATCGTGCTGGTTGCCATGCTCGGTGTGGGAGTGGCTGATTCTTCAGGGTTTATCACTACAGGCCTTAAGAAAATGCTAAATTTCACGCCAGCGAAACTACTAACACCGATGCTGATTTTGGTGGCGATAGTGTCGCATACGGCTGCTGATGCTGGTTATGTATTGGTTATTCCTCTGGGTGGGATTATTTTCCATGCGGCAGGGCGTCATCCACTGGCCGGTATTGCAGCCGCATTTGCTGGTGTTTCTGGTGGCTTTTCAGCGAACTTTATTCCTTCTGGTATTGATCCTTTGCTCGCTGGTTTTACACAAACCGCCGCACAAATTTTGGATCCTCAATACATAGTGAATCCGCTGGCGAACATTTTCTTCACGGGTTTATCTTCGGTGATCATCGTCGCGATTGGTTGGTATGTTACTGAGAAAATTATTGAACCTCGTCTAGCGAATATGCCTGTCGATGAAGATACGGAAATAGCGCCTGATCTAGGAACATTCAGCGCAACGGAATCGAGGGCATTTCGTTTTGCTGGCTGGGCAATGGTGGTAGGTATTGCATTACTAGTAGCGGCTTTGATCCCAGAAAACTCAGCACTGCGTTCGCCTGATGGTGAGCTAACGGCCTTTTCTGCTCCAGTGATGAAGTCGATCGTTCCTTTGATTTTTATCTTGTTTATTATTCCGGGAATTGTGTATGGCCGAGTGGCTGGCACCTTTAAAAACAGTAATGACGTGATAAAAGCGATGTCTGGCACCATGGCTACGATGGGCGCATACATAGTGATGTCGTTCTTCTGTGCTCAGTTCCTATCAGCGTTTGGTCAATCTAATATTGGTACTATGTTGGCATTGTATGGCGCCGAAGGCCTAAAAGCGATGGACTTACCCGGCCAAGCAACGATTGTGGGGATGATTTTACTCACGGCTAGCGTTAATTTGCTGGTGGGTTCGGCCTCGGCAAAATGGGCATTGATTGGTCCAATTCTGGTACCTATGCTGATGGCGGTAGGGATTTCTCCCGAGCTATCGCAAGCGGCTTACCGTGTGGGCGATTCGGTTTCTAACATTATTTCTCCACTGATGGTCTTCTTCCCATTAGTCGTGGTGTATTGCCAACGTTATGTAAAATCGACGGGCATTGGCACCTTGGCTTCAATGATGATGCCTTTCTCCATTGCGATGCTGATTGGTTGGACGCTGTTCCTGCTCGCTTACTGGGCTTTTGGTATTCCGCTAGGGGTGCAAGCGCCTTACACATACAGCTTGTAGCGTTAACGTTATTTATCGAGTCTGAATTTAAAGCCCGCGAGTGTATCGCGGGCTTTTTCAATCTTATTTGTGCAGATGTTGCGCGTGAAATGCTAAGTGATCATCAATGAAACTTTGAATGAAAAAATAACTGTGATCATAACCTTTATGCATTCTTAACGAGAGTTGGCTATTGCTCGCTTGTGCAGCGGCGAGTAAGCGTTCAGGTTTAAGCTGTTGGTGTAAAAACGGGTCTTCCTCTCCTTGGTCAACCAAAATGGGTAAGGATGATGAGTGAGTAGTGAGCAATTCAACCGCATCGTATTGCTTCCAATCTTGCAGGTTATTACCAAGGTAGTGGCGAAATGCTTTTTGCCCCCAAGGGCAGTGTATTGGGTTGCTTATCGGGCTAAATGCTGAAATTGAGCGATAGCGTTGAGGGTTTTTCAATCCGATGGTTAACGCACCATGGCCACCCATACTGTGTCCTGCAATCGCTCGCTGTTGGTTTACGGGAAAATGTTGTTCTATTAAGGCTGGAAGTTCTTGCACAATGTAGCTGTACATTTGGTAGTGCTTATCCCAAGGCGCTTGAGTTGCGTTGAGGTAAAATCCTGCGCCAAGGCCAAAATCATACGCTCCTTGCGGGTCGTCAGGAACACCTTCACCTCTTGGGCTGGTATCGGCGGCAACAATCGCGATACCGAGCTTAGCCGCGCTTTGAAATGCGCCAGCTTTTTGCATGAAATTTTCATCGCTGCATGTTAAGCCGGATAACCAATACAACACCGGAACCGATTGGTAGGCCGCTTGAGGTGGAAGATAAATAGCAAAACGCATACTGCACCCTAGTACTTGTGATGAGTGCGTGTACTGTTTATGCCAGCCTTCAAATACTTTGGCTTGGCTAATGTTTTCAATGTGCATAGCAAGTTTCCCCACCCAGCCCTTTAAGAAAAAAGGGCTGGTTATTAAAGCTTATTGGTCAAAATGAATCACAGAACGAATACTTTCACCTTTATGCATTAAATCAAAGGCTTGGTTTATATCCTCTAAACCCATGGTATGGGTAATAAACTCTTGCAAACCAAATTCGCCAGCCAGATAGCGCTCGACAATGTGTGGCAGTTCCGAGCGGCCTTTTACGCCGCCAAATGCACTACCACGCCATACTCGGCCCGTCACTAATTGGAAAGGGCGAGTTGATATTTCTTGGCCCGCGCCAGCCACACCAATAATGACCGATTCTCCCCAGCCTTTATGACAGCATTCCAATGCTTGGCGCATCACATTGACGTTACCGATGCACTCAAAAGAAAAATCAACACCGCCATCAGTCATCTCAATAATCACTTCTTGGATTGGCTTAGTCAGAGTTTTCGGGTTCAGGCAGTCCGTTGCACCAAGCTGAGTAGCAAGCTCAAACTTACTCTCATTGATATCAATGCCAATAATACGGCTGGCACCGGCCATTTTTGCGCCAATAATGGCGGAAAGCCCGATGCCGCCTAGGCCAAAGATGGCCACAGTATCACTTTTTTTAACTTTGGCCGTATTGAGCACCGCGCCCATGCCCGTTGTGACACCACAACCGAGCAAGCAGACCTCTTCTAATGGCGCCGCTTTATTGACCTTAGCCAAGGAAATTTCTGGCAACACGGTATACTCAGAAAAGGTGGAGCAACCCATATAATGGAAAATGGGTTGGCCGTCTTTATAGAAACGTGTAGTGCCATCAGGCATTAATCCTTTTCCTTGCGTTTCACGTACTGCTTGGCACAGGTTAGTTTTACCTGATTTACAGAATTTGCATTCACCACACTCTGCGGTGTACAAGGGAATGACATGATCTCCTACCTTGACGCTGGTTACCCCTTCACCAATCCTCTCAACGATACCGCCGCCTTCGTGGCCGAGGATAACCGGAAAAATCCCTTCAGGGTCTTCACCCGATAGCGTAAAGGCATCGGTATGACAAACGCCGCTCGCAATAATACGCACCAACACTTCGCCTTTTTGGGGCAACATAACGTCAACCTCCTCGACTTTTAGTGGTTGATTTGGCCCCCACGCAATCGCCGCGCGAGATTTAATGAATTGATGTGATGACATAAGATTTTCCTTTGCACATGGCTTGAAGTTTTAAGTGAGTTGGGGAGAGTGACAGTATATTCCCTTCTTGAAATTTGATAATCGGTCTAAAATAAGAATCACTTTTACTTATCAGTAATAATTAAGATGGCGAGTTGGGAAGGCATTCATGAATTTGTTGCGGTGGCTGAAACTGGAAGTTTTACCGCAGCAGCGCACAAACTATCGACATCAGTAGCGAATGTCAGCCGACGTATTGCGCTATTAGAAGAGCGCTTGGCGGTAAAGTTGTTGCAACGTACCACGCGGCGAGTCTCCCTGACCGAAGCGGGTCAACTCTATTATCATCAGTGTCGGCAATTGGTTGAAGGCTTAGCGCAGGCTGATCTTGCTGTCACGCAGATGCAGCAAACGCCGTCAGGTTTACTGAAAGTGACCGCTCCGGTGACTTATGGTGAGCAGAAAGTCGCGCCTTTGCTGCATGAGTTTTTACAGTTACATCCTCAATTGGAGTTGGAACTGATACTCACTAACCAAAAATTGGATCTGATTGCGGAAGGAATTGATGTCGCCGTACGATTAGGTCAGTTAGATGATTCGAGTTTTATTGGCAAAAAGTTATCCAACCGACAACTGTTTGTCTGCGCTAGCCCTGACTATTTGGTGAAATATGGCACCCCCTATTCATTGTCAGAGTTGGTTCATCACCAATGTTTACAAGGCACTATGAACTATTGGCGATTTAAGGATCAGCAACGCTCTCGTGAAATCGGTGTTAAAGGAAAAATTAAATGCAACAGCGGTGTGGCGTTATTGAATGCCGCGTTGCAAGGGATTGGAATCGTACAATTGCCCGACTATTATGTAGAGCCGTATTTGCTCTCGGGTGAGTTGCAAGAAGTGCTACATCAGTACCGAGATGATCGTGAAGGTGTATGGGCCTTATACCCACAAAATCGCCATTTGTCCTCAAAAGTTAGGCTGCTGGTGGATTTTCTGGCAGAACGGCTATCGTCCGCTAACGGCAAAGGCTAGTGAAAGAGAAAATAGGATATATGAATACACAGTTTACCGTTCAAGATCAAAAGTTTATGCGCCGAGCCATCGCGCTTGCCAATCTTGCAGAACAAGCAGGTGAAGTGCCTGTGGGCGCTGTGCTTGTTAAAGATGGCGAAATTATTGCTGAAGGTTGGAATGCCTCTATTGGTCAACATGATGCGACAGCGCACGCTGAAATTCAGGCTTTGCGTCAAGCAGGTCAACGGTTACAAAATTATCGTTTGCTTGATACTACCTTATACGTCACTTTAGAGCCCTGTCCAATGTGCGCAGGCGCACTGCTGCATAGCCGAGTCAAAAGGATTGTCTTTGGCGCTCCAGATCTCAAAGCTGGGGCGGCCGGTACGGTGCTGAATTTATTTGAAAGCCAAGCCTCCTATCATTACGCGACGGTCGATAAAGGATTGTTAGAAGAGGAGTGTCGGGAGCAACTGCAATCTTTTTTTAGACGAAGACGCGCAGAGATACAGGCGGAAAAACAGCGGAATAAGCAACAGAGTGATGGGCTTTAGCAAACATCCACTTTGAGTAGATGTTTGCCGCTGAAGGTTAAGCAGAGATTAATTGCATAAATGCACGGTTACGCCAGATAATTTTCTTTTTATTATTGGATAACATACGCTTACGACGGTTCGCTGCCACCGTTTTATTAAGGTGTTTTGATAGCTTTTTACGTTTAAGCATAAACAACCTCCTACTGCTGAGTTTTGACAATGATCCCTAATGGTTTAGGGTGCCTTATAACAATCTTAATCTGCCTTTATAGTGCAGGATTGTTACCATAATATGAAACTTAGGAAACGATCTTTTTCACGTTTTGATGTATGGGCTGCACACTTGGAAATCAAGTGTGCAATTTTCGTTCAATGTGGAAGATTTAGCTATTATTATGCTTATTGAGCTACGGGGTCGAGATACTGATTATCTTGCGCCTCATCGGCCGATTCCATAGCTTCCAACGCGGCCTCCTCCTCCTCAATACTGATCACAACCAAATCATCAGTACCTGAACTATTGTCTATCTGCTTTTGTTGATCAACATGGCCAATAATACTTTGATAATAGCGACGAATATTTTCAACGTAGGCCTTGGCTTCGTCACCTCGCGCGTAGCCATATCGAGTCTGGCTGAAGTATTTCTTTTGTCTCAGTTGAGGGAGGCGTTCTTTGACTTCAGTCCATGAATCAGGGTTCGCACCTTGTTGCTTGGTTAAGCGTCTTGCATCCATCATATGCCCATAGCCGACGTTATAGGAAGCAAGAGCAAACCAAATTTTCTCATGTTCTGGGATCGAGTCTGGTATACGTTGCACCATCCGACGTAGGTATTCGACACCACCACGGATCGATTGTTCCGGATCGAGCCGATTGGTTACACCAACACTTTTAGCCGTCGGGAGGGTTAGCATCATCATACCGCGCACTCCCGTGGGAGATTTAGCCAAGGGATTCCAGTGGGATTCTTGATAAGCTAAGGCGGCAATCAATCGCCAATCAAATTCGTCAGAATATTGTTGGAAAAGAGGGGCCCATTTTGGTAAGCGGACATCTAGTGCTCTAATAAAGGCGCGCGTATCGACATAATCAAACGTGCCCACGTGACCAATATATTTCTCTTCCAAGGCTGCTAGTTGGCCAGATTGTTTAAGGTTGCCAAAAAACTCAATCATCAAGGCGTATAAGCTTTCATCTTCAGAACGACGCATATACCAAGCGATGGGCTGATCTTCAGTTAATTCAAAGGCGATGGCTAAGTCAGGGTAGATTCGCTGCGAAAGCGAGACTTCGACCGAATCAGCCATGGTAAACAGCAGTTCGCCATTCGAAACTTGTTTTAAAAGGTCGTTAACGTCGGCGTTATTATTCACATTGTACTGAAACTCTGGGTGGATCTGTTTAATGTCGCTGAGCGTATTTTCAAAGTGGGATTCATTCACGATAGAAAAAACGCTGTCACCTTCATGACCAGCAATCAGTTCCGGTTGTTTTTCCAGTAATTGTTTTAAATTTCTTGGACGCCAGTTGCCTTTTTTATAGACCACTTGTTGGCTGACATAGTAATAAGCGGGCCCTGTTCTGAACTCATTCAGATGTTGGTTGGACTGGCTTAATCCTGCTGCAATAACGTCGATTTCCCCATTTTTCAGTGCAGGAAAGAGACTCGATAACCGATAAGCGGGTTTCATCTCCAATTTAACCCCAAGCTGATTGGCAAATTCGCGTGCTAGTTCGTAGTCCAGCCCTGCAGGGCCATCTGGGCCAATGTAGTAGGAGAGTTGATTGTTCAACGTACCCACTCGCAATACGCCACGTTCACGAATATGGTCAAGCTCGCTTTTAGGATCTGAATCGATTTGGCAACCGACTACAAAAAGAGTGAGTAGGAAAATGGACAATGAGCGATGAAGCTGAATCAGATAATACTTTGGCATTTATGAGCGATCTCTTACATCAATTACTGCCTTTATATCAAAGGCGGCCATATTGGCAAAGTTTCAGATCAAAAACGGATGAAAAAGTGTCGGCGACCACGCTAATGTGGCTGTATTTCAAATTTGACAAAAAAAATGACGCAAACGGTTGCTTTCAGTGTTACGTCACAAAAAGAATTCCTTTATAATGCGTTCGAAATCACGAGGTGAAATTGGTATGTATTCAGTTTTTTTTATTAACTTATTGTATTTTAATGATTTTGAATTCATTCCAATTACACCTCAACCCACTGTATAAGAGACCTAAGCACATGAGAATTTTGCGTGGCTCCCCAGCGCTTTCTGAGTTTCGTGTTAACAAACTCGTTGAACTTTGTCGTGAACAGCAACTGCCTGTATCGGGTATTTACGCGGAGTTCATGCATTTTGCTGATCTCTCTGCGGATTTAGACGCTCAATCCCTTGAAAAATTAGAGAAACTACTCACTTATGGCCCAACGATTCAAGAACATGAGCCACAAGGTCTTCTTTTACTGGTCGCTCCTCGCCCTGGAACCATCTCGCCTTGGTCTTCCAAAGCGACGGATATTGCGCATAACTGTGGTTTGAATGAGGTGAAGCGCTTAGAGCGAGGCACGGCTTACTACATCGAATTAGATCGCGAACTTTCTCAACCGCAACTTGTTACGCTTTATTCCCTGCTGTACGACCGAATGATGGAAGTCGTGTTTACCGATTTCGAATCAGCAACCTCACTGTTTAAAGTCGCTGAACCTGCTCCCGTAGCGTACGTCGACTTGCTGAATGGCGGCCGCTCAGCGCTTGAAAAAGCAAACGTTACCCTTGGGCTTGCATTGGCTGACGATGAAATTGATTATTTGTTCGAAAGCTTCGTCACTAAGCTTGAGCGTAATCCAACCGATATCGAATTAATGATGTTTGCTCAAGCAAACTCTGAGCATTGTCGCCATAAAATCTTCAATGCCGATTGGACTATTGATGGCGTTAAGCAAGATAAATCGCTGTTTAAGATGATCAAAAACACTTATGAAGTGACTCCTGATCACGTGCTGTCTGCCTATAAAGATAATGCCGCCGTCATGGTGGGTTCAGACGTTGGGCGTTTTTTCCCTGATCCAGAGACACGCCAATATGGTTATCACCATGAAAAAGCGCATATTTTAATGAAGGTGGAAACACACAACCACCCGACGGCGATTGCTCCTTGGCCGGGCGCTTCAACGGGTTCCGGTGGTGAAATTCGTGACGAAGGTGCAACGGGGATTGGTGGAAAGCCTAAAGCAGGGTTAGTCGGTTTTACTACTTCAAACTTGCGTATTCCTAATTTTGTGCAGCCTTGGGAAACGGATTTTGGTAAACCGGGGCGCATTGTCACGGCACTTGATATTATGCTGGAAGGCCCGCTCGGTGGCGCGGCTTTTAACAACGAATTTGGTCGTCCCAACTTGTTAGGTTACTTCCGTACTTACGAAGAGAAAGTTAACTCTCACGCAGGTGAAGAAGTGCGTGGTTATCACAAACCAATCATGATTGCTGGTGGGATGGGGAATATCCGCGACGAGCATGTGCAGAAAAAAGAGATCCCTGTTGGCGCGAGCTTAATTGTGCTTGGTGGTCCGGCAATGAACATTGGCCTTGGTGGGGGCGCCGCTTCTTCGATGGCATCTGGTCAATCTGCGGAAGATCTTGATTTTGCGTCGGTACAGCGTGAAAACCCAGAGATGGAACGTCGCTGCCAAGAGGTGATTGATCGCTGCTGGCAACTCGGTGAGGCGAATCCGATCGCCTTTATCCATGATGTGGGCGCTGGTGGTATCTCAAACGCATTGCCTGAGCTTGTTGATGATGGTGAACGTGGCGGTATTTTCCAACTGCGTGATGTACCTAACGATGAGCCGGGAATGAGCCCGCTTGAAATTTGGTGTAATGAATCACAAGAGCGTTACGTACTGGCTGTAGCGCCAGAAAACATGGCGCGCTTTGACGCCATTTGCCAACGTGAGCGCGCGCCTTATGCTGTTGTGGGCATTGCCACTGAAGAGCGTGAACTGAAATTGGAAGATTCACATTTCGACAATACGCCAATTGATATGCCGATGGACGTATTGCTTGGCAAAACACCTAAAATGTATCGTGATGTGAAGACGCTGAAAGTTAATAATCCAGCACTTGATCGCCGTGATATCGAATTGAACGAAGCGATTGATCGTATACTGCGTCTCCCTGCGGTTGCAGAAAAAACCTTCCTCATCACCATTGGTGACCGAACCGTCACTGGCTTGGTTGCTCGTGACCAAATGGTTGGTCCATGGCAAGTGCCAGTAGCAAACTGCGCGGTTACCGCGGCAAGTTATGATACTTACCATGGCGAAGCGATGTCGATGGGGGAGCGCACGCCAGTTGCCTTGCTGGATTTTGGGGCATCGGCACGCTTAGCCGTGGGCGAAGCGATCACCAACATTGCCGCTACCCATATCGGTGATATCAAACACATTAAGTTGTCGGCGAACTGGATGTCACCAGCGGGTCACCCAGGTGAAGATGCTGGTTTGTATGAGGCAGTAAAAGCGGTCGGTGAAGAGCTTTGTCCTGCGCTCGGCCTGACTATCCCTGTGGGTAAAGATTCGATGTCGATGAAGACCAAGTGGGATGAGAATGGCGAACAAAAAGAAGTGACCTCTCCGCTATCATTGGTGATCACGGCATTTGCTCGTGTTGAAGATGTGCGTAACACCATCACCCCTCAGTTAAGAACCGATAAGGGTGAAACCGCCCTGGTTTTGATTGATTTAGGTAATGGTAAGAATCGCTTGGGCGCAACGGCGTTAGCACAAGTCTACAAACAGTTGGGTGATAAACCCGCAGACGTAGATAATGCGGCGCAGCTTAAAGCCTTCTATGAGGCGATCCAAACCTTGGTCGCCAATCAGCAGATTATCGCCTATCACGATAAAGGTGACGGTGGTTTATTCGTCACTCTAGCTGAAATGGCCTTTGCTGGTCATTGTGGCGTGAAAGCCGATATTGCCGCGCTGGGTGATGATGCATTGGCCGCGTTATTTAATGAAGAGCTGGGCGCAGTCATTCAAGTTCGTCACCATGACTTGGATACGGTGCTTTCGACGCTAACGGCGCATGGTTTACAAGCGTGTTCACACGTTATCGGTCGTGTTGAGGCTTCTGATGAGCTAGCCATTACCGCTGGTGAGCAATCTATTGTGGTGCGTAACCGCACCGAACTTCGCACCATCTGGGCTGAAACCACGCATAAGATGCAAGCGCTGCGCGATAACCCGCAGTGCGCGGACCAAGAGTTTGCAGCAAAACAAGATAACAGTGATAAAGGTCTTAACGTCAGTTTGAGCTTTGACGTGCAACAAGATGTTGCAGCACCGTATATTGCTAAAGGCGTGAAGCCAAAAATGGCTATTTTGCGCGAGCAAGGGGTTAACTCACACGTTGAAATGGCGGCAGCGTTTGATCGCGCAGGCTTTGAAACAACCGATATACACATGAGCGACATCTTAACGGGTCAAGCGGTGCTTGAAGAGTACCAAGGCCTCGTCGCATGTGGTGGGTTCTCTTATGGTGACGTATTGGGCGCGGGCGAAGGCTGGGCGAAATCAGTGCTGTTTAATGTACAAGCTCGTGAACAGTTCCAACGTTTCTTCCAACGTGAAGATACTTTCTCGCTAGGGGTGTGTAACGGCTGTCAAATGCTGTCGAATTTGAAAGAGTTAATCCCCGGCGCGGATTTATGGCCGCGTTTTGTGCGCAATGAATCAGAGCGTTTTGAAGCGCGCTTTAGCTTAGTGGAAGTGCAGCAATCTGATTCACTGTTTTTCAATGAGATGGTTGGCTCGCGCATGCCGATTGCGGTTTCGCATGGCGAAGGGCGCGTTGAAGTACGTGATACGGCACATTTAGCGGCGATTGAACAATCGGGCACCGTTGCGCTGCGTTTTGTGGATAACAACGGCCATGCCACGCAGCAATATCCGAACAACCCAAATGGTTCACCCAATGCGATTACAGGCTTAACGACTCAAGATGGTCGTGTGACGATCATGATGCCGCACCCAGAGCGCGTGTTCCGTACGGTAGCGAACTCTTGGCATCCTGACTCTTGGGGTGAAAACAGCCCATGGATGCGTATGTTCCAAAATGCACGTAAGAACTTAGGGTAACTCACCTTGTCGCCAGTGAGAGAAACGACTTAGTCTTGTTATTCCAGCCGCTGCAACTCAGCGGCTTTTTGTTTACTTTGAGGATGAATTTTTTGTAAAAAATGCAGAAAAAAATTGTGATTTGTGCTCTAATGCCGCGCTTACCAAGGGATGGTGTTCAACATCCGCCGCCATATAATATAATGGCGCGCGACAAACGTTGATGAGTAATCCCTTATTATTCCCTTAGGAAAACGAAAATGTCAGAAAGTAAAAAATTTACCATCAAAGTGACTGAAAAGCGCAATGGTTGGGCGGCGGAAATCGTACGTCAAGTGACCTCTCGCAGAAGTGTTGTTTCAAAGCGCGAAATGGGTTTTGAAAGCGAAGCACAAGCACAAGCTTGGGCGGAAAAAGAGCTCAGTGGCTTTATTGAGAACCAAGCGAAACGCAATGAGCGTAAGGCTCTGGCAAGAAAAGAGAAAAAAGCTTAGTACAAAAATCTGAGTGCTGCGCTTTAAGAACGGTTATTTGAACGAAAACCCGCTTTAAATTAGCGGGTTTTTTATGCCTTAACGAAATTGACCGATTTGCGGTAAAAACTCAAAACCAGCACTGGCTAAGCGAGCCTCTAATGCCGCGCGATCGATATCAAAGTCATCCGCCAGCTTATCAAGATCGCCATTAAAATCATCACGTAGCTTCATATTGATGATGCTCATCAGCATGATTGGATCCATTGTGGCAAAATTGGCTAAATTCATCACTTATCCTCGAAATCAGAAATCAGCAAGTTAGCTGCCGCAAAGGCTGCTTGCTCTCGAACCGCTTTTGGCAGCGATTCGTCTGCTGCGACATCATTCAAGGTTTTGATGGCGCAGGAGATTGCTTGAGGAATATAAGCTTGATCACCACTGCCTATCTGCGCATAAAGCTCGCGCACTAATTCACAACAACCGTAAACTTGCATAGATTAAATCCTAACTAATGATAATGGCTCTCAATATACACATTACGTTTGGCAAAGACAAAATCAGAACTTGCGTTTGCGCAAGCTCTGATTGCATGTGATGAAACTTTAAGCGTTCACTTGCCGATCTAATTGTAGAAATAAAAAAGGTTGCCATTTAGGCAACCTTTTCAATAACACACTTTATTAGGCGATTTGAGCATTAATAAAGGAGGCTATTTCATTCATAGCGACGGCCGACTTCTCACCACTGCGGCGATGTTTATATTCGAAGTTGCCCTCATCCATACTGCGATCGCCAATAATGATGGTATGTGGTACACCGATCAGTTCCATATCTGAGAACATTACGCCCGGGCGCTCTTTACGATCATCAAATAGCACTTCAATACCAGCAGCAGTCAGTTCCGCATACAGCTTTTCAGCAGCTTGTTGGACGCGCTCTGATTTGTGCATGTTCATGGGGACAATCGCCACTTGGAAAGGCGCGATCGCGTCAGGCCAGATGATGCCGTATTTATCGTTGTTTTGCTCAATGGCTGATGCCACAACGCGTGATACACCAATGCCGTAACAACCCATCTCTAAAATGGTGTTTTTACCATTAGAATCAAGAACGCCACAGTTCATTTTCTCAGAGTAGTTGGTACCCAATTGGAAAATATGACCCACTTCGATACCGCGTTTGAGCATTAGTGTCCCTTTGCCACATGGGCTTGGGTCGCCTTCAACGACGTTACGGAGATCTTCCACTTTCGCTAGCTCAACGTCACGGCCCCAGTTGATGCCAAAGTAGTGTTTGCCATCGATGTTGGCTCCTGCGCCAAAATCGCTCATGACGGCTACGCTGTGATCAACGATAAATGGCAATTCAAGACCAACAGGGCCAAGAGAGCCTGGGCCTGCGCCAATCAGCGCGCGAATCTCTTCTTCGCTAGCCATTTCTAGCGGAGCGGCAACTTCAGCGAGTTTCTCGGCTTTGATTTCATTGAGTTCATGATCACCACGGATGATCAGTGCCACGATAGAGGCATCGATCTCATCAGATGCTTTTACAAACAGTGTTTTAACTGTTTTCTCAATCGGTAGGCCATGCTGCTCAACCAATTCAGCGATGGTTTTGGCGTTTGGCGTATCAACCTGCGTCATCTCTTGAGTTGGCGCGGCGCGCTCAACGGCTGGCGCAATGGCTTCTGCTTTTTCGATGTTGGCGGCGTAATCCGATTCAGTTGAGAAGGCGATGATGTCTTCACCACTTTCAGCCAATACATGGAACTCATGAGAGCCGTTACCACCGATAGCGCCGGTGTCGGCTAATACTGGGCGGTAATCAAGCCCCATGCGATCGAAGGCTTTACAGTAAGCTTCGTGCATCGCTTGGTAAGATTTCTCTAAGCCTGCTTTATCAATATCAAAGCTATAGGCATCCATCATGCAGAATTCACGAGCACGCATCACACCAAAACGAGGACGTCTCTCATCACGGAATTTGGTTTGAATCTGGTACAGGTTCAGCGGCAATTGCTTGTAAGAGCTGACTTCGTTGCGTACCAAGCTGGTGATCACTTCTTCTGCTGTTGGACTAAGCACAAACGGACGAGTATGGCGGTCAGTAAAGCGAAGTAGCTCAGGGCCCATTTTCTCAGAGCGACCTGTCTCTTCCCACAGTTCAAACGGTTGCACAACGGGCATCAAGGTTTCGATTGCACCGGCATTGTCGATCTCTTGACGAACGATGTTTTCGACTTTACGCAGCACACGTAGACCAGTAGGCAGCCAGGTATAAAGACCTGAAGCCAGCTTACGGATCATACCTGCACGTAACATGAGCTGATGGCTCACGACTTCTGCGTCGTTTGGAGTCTCCTTCAAAGTAGAAAGAAGATATTTACTGGTACGCATTCTATGGTATCCGTTTCATGATAGTTAAAAGCGCTCTCCAATGAGAGGCTAGAATTAAGCCGCTAATAATATCAGCCAATCGGCTTTGTCAAAAGCGTTCTATTGCGGTTACTGAGACTAAGTTGTTTGCGATAGTGAATTTTACGTTCAGATCGAACAGATTTACCGCATATTCTTTATAATCGATTTTGTGTTTTTTATAGGCTGGGCGAGGGTCTTGAGCCAGCACTTGCTCAATGACGGCTTTAACCATGTCGTGATCTGCTCGCGCATTCAGTACCGTTAACGCCGCTTGGCTAAAGGTCACTGCGATCTTGTCGGGCTCGCTCTCGGCATAGCCACCGCCGGCTGTGGCTATCGAATCGGAATAGGGAATATAGGGTTTGATGTCAATGATCGGTGTGTTATCGACTAAATCTACGCTGCCTAGTTCCAAATAAACCTGATCACCTTGTTGAGTGACGCCTTTCAATTCAACGGCAGACATACCGATGCCGTTAGGTCGAAACGTAGCCCGTGAAGCAAATACGCCGATCCGCTCATTTCCGCCTAAGCGCGGTGGGCGCACGGTCGGTTTCCAACCAGCATCGAGGTTTTGGTCAAACAGAAAAAGTAACCAGACATGGCTAAATTGTTCGATACCTCGCACCGACTCTAAGCAATTAGCGTGACCGATGAGCTTGACTCTCGCGCTTGCGCTCGCCACTAAGCGAGGTTGGCGAGGAACGGCAAATTTTTCTTTATAAGGCGTTTCAATAGTGCCAATCGGAGCAATGGTGTGCATATCCGTATCCGTCTTTTTTCACGTTGGTTGAGAAAAATATCACATTTAAGCTTGCTTTTCTTCTTGGTAATGATTATTAATTGGCATGTTATAACATAACAATTTAAGTGAGGGGAAATTGATGAAAGACGGAATTCATCCGCCATACCAAAAAGTGGTTTTCCACGACACCAGTGTGGATAAGTATTTTATTGTGGGTTCAACGCTAAAAACTGATCGGACGATCGAGTGGGAAGATGGCAACACCTATCCTTATTTCACCTTAGATGTGTCGTCTGAATCGCATCCGTATTACACCGGTAAGCAGCGAGTTGTTCAAAAAGAAGGACGAGTGGCGAATTTCAATCGTCGCTTTGCTCAGTTTGGTAAGGAGTAAACTATGAAAGTATTAAGTTCATTAAAAAGCGCAAAATCACGTCATCCAGATTGTCAAATCGTCAAAAGACGCGGTCGTTTATATGTAATTTGTAAAACTAATCCAAGATTTAAGGCGGTTCAGCGCTAATGAAGAGGAACGGTTGGACAGGCTAGTGATTGTCCAACCGTCAAAACGTGGTTATTTGTTCGCTTTAGCCAAAATGCGATCCAAATGGTTGGCAAATTCGCGCCGTTCTGTTTGAGAAAGCGCACTTGGTCCGCCAGTTTGGATACCGCTTGAGCGCATAGTGTCCATAAAATCTCGAATATTGAGGCGCGCCTTGATGGTCTCTTTGGTATACAGCTCACCACGAGAATTGAGTGCCAAGCCACCTTTGGTTATCACTTCATCGGCCAGCGGAATATCGGAAGTAATTACCAAATCGCCCACTTCTACCCGTTTGACGATTTCGTTATCGGCAACATCAAAACCACTGGGGACTTGCAGTGAACGAATGTTGGATCGTTGCGGAATCGGAACGACATGATTGGCCACAAAAGTACATTCAACGCCCGTCCTTTCGGCTGCGCGGACAATGGTTTCACGAATTACTTTCGGACATGCATCGGCGTCCACCCAAATTTTCATCATTCAATTACTTCTCGGTTAGTTGTGCCTCTAGGGCTGCTACTCGGGCTGACAAAGCGGCTAGTTGCGTTTCAAGTTCGGCTACCTTGTTCGCGCTATTTTCCGTACTAACGCTCACTTCTACTTTGGGAACTCGGTGTGCATTTTTCCAACTTTTGATGGTTGCAATCAAGGCTGGCATTGGCACTGAGGTGCTAAGACGTGACTTTACTAAGGCCACACTCGGTTCCTTTCCCTGTTGTTGTAAGAGAGTCAAGATGCTTTCTAGTTCTTGAGTGACATCTTTTGTGAGCATAGGTTGTCCTTTTTGTGAGTTGCTGTGATCTTACCTTTTATTTACCAAGAGCAAAAGTGGCGAAGTGTTGTAAGAGATCTCGCACATTGTTTGTAAGAAATCACAGTGTTTAACGCAGTGTTTGGTGGTGATTTTTTTATAACTATTTGTTTTTAATTAATATATCTATTTCTTTAGGTTGTTTTTTTTAAAATGATATTTTTAGGTGATTGTTTCTTAAAGCCAAACGAGTAAATTGAACCCTGTCGGAAGGATTCTGACAAGGAATTACAAAGCACCAAGGTTTGGTCTCTTCAGGAAGAAGACAAGGTTGTTCACGAAGAATAACCACGCAGGATGCTAGGACAGCGTAAGGATACAACAGTTGGCAGGATGCGAGCTGCATGGATTGGCGATGGACACCTTGTGGATAAGGCAGGACAACATCAGGATGATGTTATGGACACCGCTCAAGGAACAAGTGATGAGTATTGACCGGAGTGTTAGTACCATGGAAAGTTTGGACACCGCTAGGATGGCGATGCAGGATGAGCCGAAGAATTGGCCACTATTATGGATGATGCATGGAGCACACAATTTAGTAGCTGGACTGCTGCGAGTAAGACTTTAAGCCTCGACACATGCGTGTTGAGGCTTTTCTTATTACTTGCATTCTGGCTTTAGCGTGTTGTTGCTTCAAAAAAAGTTCATATGATAAGTGCAGCAAAATAATAACAACAAAAAAACAATCTAGATCAATTACCTCATCGTTCGGTTGGTTTAATTTTCGGCTTCTTTGCAAAAATAGAGTACCAGATTTTATCTGGGCTAAGGCGTATTGCCCTGAGCCTAGTTGAGTCTTTCGGTATTATTTTGCGGCTAACAAGGATTGTACGTGACAACCGTAACAAGAAGAACACTTCTTCTCCCTTACACCGATTCGTTAGAGTCTGATTTTTTGATGCTCAATTGTTGCGCCAAAAATCGGGCACAGATGAATGGCCCTAAAACGGTCGCTTCAGCAAAACAGCTTTTTCAACGAGTGCTTCATGATCCTCATTTGTACGCAATGGCGGTGTTAGATAATTATAACCGCGAATACATGGGGCATTTGTTCATTGAACTTGACGAAGAGCGAGCAGAACTCGGTTTTCTGTTTGATAAATTGTATTGGGGCAAAGGCATTGCAACTGAGGCATTGAAGGCTTTTTTACCTAAAGCGGCCTACCAATTGCAACGACAAAAAATTACAGCCACTGCTAATATTGGCCACCATGCCTCTATTGCGGTACTCAAAAAACTCGGCTTTGAGCTGTTGGGTGAGAAAGAAGATGTTTTTGGCCCTTATTGGGAATTTGAGTTTACATACGATGAGGCGGCAAATGAAAAGCAGATGGCCTAAAGCCTATCATTTGTAATTCACCTTGGTAGCAGTCGTCACCTAGTGCAGAAAACTCAAACCAATAAACGGTATGCCAACGCCAGAGTCCTTCTGGCGTTTTGAATTTGTGGCGTCCAAAAGCCACGCTGATCAGCTGTAAGTCGAGTTGTTCGCATTTTCGACTGATCGCCGCTTTTGCCAATTCGGCTTGGCGACGCTGTTGCCAGAAAAGAAAGCAGCCCAAGCTGAGTAATAAAATAGCCAATAGATCGCCTAGCATAAACATTCCAGTTATTGAGCTTTAGTTGTTTGTTGTAAGCGAATTAAGGCATCGGCTAATTCGATCGAAGGGCTAGAATGCAGCAGTGGCAGCAGTATCATTCGCAGTTCTGGCAGCATCACTAAATCAGCAAAGAGCTGGTTAAAGAGGGCTTGATTGCCTGTTTGCGCCAAGCGTAATAAAAACGTTTCGGCAAGTGATGGGTTAGACAATACATGCCACGAGCGCCCTGCAATGGCAATTAATATCTCTTGATGGCTCAAGCGTGGGCTTTGCAGAATACGTTCAACCAAGGTCGCGGTGAGTGCATTATTCGCACCTGATAAGGCTCGTATTAAAGCAGAGAGTAAGAACAGATCAGGTTCGTGGCTTTCGATGTGCAACATTGCCATCTCTTGCAAACGCAGCGCCAACTTATCATTCAACGGTGCACTATGTTCGAGTGCCCCAAGCAGGGCATACAAAGGCTGAGCGGGGAGGTGGTTTAATGCTTTCCTTAGTAACACGCTATTTTGTTCTTTGCTTAAACGAGCACAAATATCAGTAATGCCTTGTAAGCCGACCGTCTGCCAGTTTTCCCAGCCTAAATCCCCACTAAAATAGTGTTGCGCATGCTCATAATATTGGCTTGATGGTAGGTTCAACTGGGCGCGTATTTGGCTGTGGAATACTGCCATTTTGTCGTCGCTCGGTTTAAAGGTATAAGGGTTATTGGCAAGCTTTTGCTGCTGCTCATCGCTGAGGTCTTGATGCAAACGTGACCCCATCGCTTCAAGTACAAACTTGATGAAGTTACCTATCTCAGCTTGTTTGAGTAGGCCGCGTTCATCCAAAGAGAATTTAAGAAACCAGATCCAAGGTTGTTGGGCTTGGTTCCAATACGCGATGGCAAGATGAGCATGACGCTGCAATGGATAGGGATACGGTTGTTGACCTTTTTCTACTTGAGAAAAGTGTGTATTTTCAATCGGGCAGATGCGTCTTCCTAAATCAAAGATCCGATATTGGCTACCACTATTGGTGAGCAATTGGCTAAGCGTATGAATGGTATCCATGGATAAAGTGGCCTTAACTTGTGTTCTTGAATAACTATTTTTGATCAATAACTCTCTTTGAACAATAAATGGTACTCTATAGCCCATTTTCAAGGTCACTTAGCAAATTAACTTGGTGAATAATGACAGTAAGCACAGAACTGACCCACCTGTTGAAGCAATTAGAAACTCAGCTACGCAATACTCAGTGCTGGCAATCTCAGCCGCCAAGCGAAAGCGCATTGATGAGCACAGAGCCTTTCTCCATCGATACCCTCACTCCGGAGCAGTGGCTGCAGTGGATTTTCATCCCCAAAATGTTATTGGCAATTGAGCAGCAAACAGAGCTTCCTCAAGGGTTTTCGCTCACTCCCTATTTTGAAGAGGCATGGCAACATCAAGCGGAATTGGCTGAGGTGATTGCGCTGCTACGTTTGATTGATGAGGTAAGCCAAGCATGTTAGATATTCTGTATCAGGACGATGATTTGGTCGCCGTGAATAAACCCGCAGGAATGCTGGTGCATCGCTCATGGCTAGATAAACACGAAACGCAATTTGTGATGCAAACGCTGCGCGATCAAATTGGCCAGCATGTGTTTCCCCTACATCGATTAGATAGGCCAACTTCTGGCGTGCTCGTGTTTGCGCTCTCCAGTGAAGTGGCGGCGCAAATGATGCCGATGTTTGCCAACCATCAAATGGAAAAAACGTACCATGCGATTGTGCGTGGTTGGATTGAACAAGGGGATGTGCTTGATTACCCACTCAAAATCGAGCTAGATAAAATTGCCGATAAGTTTGCCAAACAAGATAAAGAAGCCCAAGAAGCGATCACCGCTTATCAACCATTAGCGACAGTAGAAGTGCCGTATTCAACCGGGCGTTTCCCAACCAGCCGCTACTGTTTGGTGGAAATGAAACCGCAAACGGGCCGTAAACATCAGTTGCGTCGTCATATGCACCATTTGAGTCATCCGATTATTGGTGATACCACTCATGGTGATGGCAAGCACAACCGCCTATTTCGCGATCATTATGACGCGCAGCGTCTGATGCTCCATGCCTCTGAATTACGTTTTACTCATCCGTTTACTGGCCAAGCATTAGTGCTTAAAGCTGGTTTTGATGAGGTATGGCAAAGGCTGTTTACTCAGTTTGAGTGGAGCCAGCCGATATAAAAACAAAACCCTCGCGATGCGAGGGTTTTGAGTATTGGGATGTAACTGAAAGTGATGTAGTTCATCAAGACATTCAGTTCATAAAAGTCGGCAGCGAACAAAAAACGAGCTACTTCGCTAGATACTCTTGAATGGAACGCTCGATGCCTTTGGCATCTAAACCTAATTCTGCATGCAGCTCTTCTTGTGTACCTTGAGCGATGAATTGATCAGGCAAACCTAAATTGAGTACTGGTTTTAGGATTTTCTCTTTCATCATCAATTCAATGACGCCGGCACCCGCACCACCTGCAATCGCATTCTCTTCCAAGGTCACTAGCACATCATGTTGCGCAGCCAGTTGGCGAATGAGTGTTTCATCAAGGGGCTTAACAAATCGCATGTCAGCTACTGTTGCATTTAGCTTATCGGCTGCTTCAAGCGCGTTTGGTAGGAAAGTACCAAAGTTGAGGATCGCGATTTTTTCATTCGCGATAGCGGTGTCACATTGGCGCATAATGCGTCCTTTACCAATCTCTAACGCACTAAATTGGGTTTGAATTTCGACTCCCATGCCATTGCCACGAGGATAACGCACTGCGCTTGGCCCTGTGTGTTTATGGCCGGTATAGAGCATTTGTCGGCACTCATTTTCATCGGCGGGTGCCATGATCACCATGTTGGGAATACAGCGCATGAAGCTTAAATCAAACGCACCTTGATGAGTTTGGCCATCAGCTCCGACTAACCCTGCGCGGTCAATGGCAAACATAACGGGTAAATTCATGATGGCAACATCGTGGATCAGTTGATCATAACCCCGTTGTAAAAAGGTTGAGTAGATCGCCACTATCGGATGATCTCCCGCAATCGCCATACCTGTCGCAAGGGTGACGGCATGTTGCTCAGCAATCGCCACATCAAAATATTGTTGTGGGAACTCTTTTGAAAAGCGAACCATGCCAGAGCCTTCGCGCATCGCGGGTGTAATCGCCATTAATTTTGGATCTTGCGCGGCCATGTCGCATAAAAAATCGCCAAAGATTTTAGAAAAAGTAGGTTTAGCATTGCTGCTTTTTGGCAGGCTAGTGTGGCTCGGGTCAAATTTAGGAACGCCATGGTAACCAATCGGATCTTTTTCGGCGGGCTCATAGCCTTTGCCTTTTTTGGTCATGATGTGCAAAAACTGCGGGCCTTTGAGCTCGCGCATGTTGCGTAATGTCTTGATAAGTTCAATCACATCATGGCCATCTACTGGGCCTATATAGTTAAATCCAAGCTCTTCAAACAAGGTGCCGGGTACGACCATGCCTTTCAAGTGCTCTTCTGTGCGGCGTACCAGCTCTTTGATAGGCGGTATGCCAGAGAGCACTTTTTTGCCCCCTTCACGGATCGAGGTATAAAGGCTACCGGAAAGCAGTTGCGCTAAATGATTATTCAGTGCGCCCACGTTTTCAGAGATAGACATTTCGTTGTCGTTGAGCACGACTAACATATCCGGATGAACGTCGCCAGCATGGTTCATTGCTTCAAAGGCTATACCTGCTGTGATAGCACCATCACCAATCACGCCCACCACTTTGCGATTTTTCCCTTCTTTACCTGCACTGATCGCCATCCCTAAGGCGGCACTGATTGAGGTGGACGAGTGGCCGACAGAGAGCGTGTCATATTCACTTTCTTCGCGCCAAGGAAAAGGATGAAGACCATCTTTTTGACGAATGGTCGACATTTGCTCGCGGCGACCAGTTAAGATTTTGTGTGGGTAAGCTTGGTGACCTACATCCCAAATCAGCTGATCGAAAGGGGTGTTATAGACGTAGTGTAGGGCAACCGTTAATTCAACCGTGCCTAAGCCTGACGCAAGGTGGCCACTCGACTGACTGACGGAATTAAGAAGGTAGTTTCTTAATTCATCACACAACGTTGGCAGAACCTCTTTTGGCAGACTGCGCAGTTCATCGGGTGTATTTGCTAAAGCCAGTGTTGGGTATTTTGAAATATCAAGAGTCATAATTTTGCGCGCTTATAGTTTAGTTCTTGCGCTCGACGACGTATCGGGCGAACTCTTCGAGTGATTCTGTATTGTAGGGTATTGCTTCCAAGGCTTGAAGAGCTTCCTGTAACAGACTTTGTGCTTTATCAATAGCACCTTGTAACCCTAGCAGCGCTGGGTAGGTACTTTTATTGAGTTGTTGATCCGAGCCTTGAGGTTTACCTAATGTCTCGGTATCGCTAACGATATCCAAAATATCATCTTGAACTTGGAATGCGAGACCAACGGCATCGGCATAGCGATCCAATTGTGGTAGTACCGCAAGCCCTTTTTCACCAGCCGCAAGCGCACCTAAACGGATTGCACAACGCATCAAGGCTCCTGTTTTATTGCGATGGATCTCTTCTAATTCCTGCACTGAAACCAGACGATTTTCCGCTTGCAGATCCAACGCTTGCCCTATACACATACCTTGAGCACCGGAAGCTTGAGCCAACATTTGAACCATCTTAATGCGGTTGACTTGCGCATGTTCGGCGAGTTGACCTTCTGCCAAAATAGTAAAGGCCAGTGTTTGCAGGGCATCGCCCGCTAAAATCGCGATGGCTTCGTCAAATTCGATGTGACAAGTGGCTTTACCGCGACGCAATTCATCGTCGTCCATCGCGGGAAGGTCATCGTGGATCAATGAGTAAGCATGAATACATTCTATTGCGCAGGCTGGGGTATCGAGTTTATCTGGCGTACAACCAAGCATTTGCCCTGTGATATACACCAAATAAGGTCGAGCTCTTTTGCCGCCAAGTAACAAACCGTAGCGCATCGCGTCAATCAACGGTTGTTTTTGGTGCGGTAAACGGCCTAACCAAAGGTTTAATTGGTCAATATTTCTTTGCTGATAGGAGCTCAGAGCCTCAATCATAGGGCACTCTTTCTACTAAGTTGTGGTATCTACTAGGTTACGATCGACCGTTTCCCTGTGACTTAATTGACAGGTTCATGTCACATAGCGAGCGATGAGATCGATAAATATGAGTCAGTAATAAGTATGTATCAGTAATACGTGCCTATTACTCAGGTAGTTCAGTAAAGTCAGAGAGTGGCGCGTCATCGCTCGCACTGAGCAAAATACTGACTCGCTGCTCCGCTTCACTTAACTTACTTTGTCCAGCACGAGCAAGGGATATTCCGCGCTCGAATTTTTTTAGCGCATCATCTAAGGCTAAATCGCCATTTTCTAGCTGTTCCACTAAGCTATCAAGTTCTTCGATTGTCGCTTCGAAGGACATATTTTCAGGTTTCTTGCTCGCCATAATCTTTTTATCTTGGTAAATATGCACGAAAGTTACCTTAGGGCGTAGTGATGGTCAAATTTAACCAACGATTTTTGTCTGAAAAGTCCCTCTTTTGGAACTGTCACTATCACAAATAATAAAAATAATAATACGATACTTAGCAACCAGACCGATATTTACTGAAATAGTGACGGTGACTCAGAATCTTGGCCATATCAGTGTGCTGGCAACAGTGCATCTTTGCTCAGTTTAGGTATAAACTGAATAGAGAAAATTTCGGTATGATCCAATAATTTACTTAAAGATTTGAATCTATTGCCGATAACGAGTTTAAACTCATTATCGCGGGTAAGCAGCATGAGGAGTGCTTTGTGGATTTAGCAACGCTGATAGGCCTGATCGGAGGCCTCGCTTTCGTTATCATGGCGATGATTTTAGGCGGAAGCCTAATGATGTTCTTCGACGTCACATCTATCTTGATCGTAGTGGGGGGCTCAACCTTTGTTGTTTTGATGAAATTCACGATGGGACAATTTTTTGGTGCAGCCAAAGTCGCAGGTAAGGCTTTTATGTTTAAAGCTGATGAGCCTGAAGATTTGATCGCAAAAATCGTGGAAATGGCGGATGCGGCACGTAAAGGCGGCTTTCTTGCATTAGAAGAGATGGAAATTACTAATAGCTTCATGCAAAAAGGGATCGATTTGCTGGTGGATGGCCATGATGCTGACGTGGTGCGTTCTGCGTTGCAAAAAGACATTGTATTAACCGATGAGCGCCATTCTCAAGGGTCTGGTGTATTTCGTGCCTTTGGTGACGTAGCGCCAGCAATGGGCATGATCGGTACTTTGGTGGGCTTGGTTGCCATGTTGTCTAACATGGATGACCCTAAATCAATTGGCCCTGCCATGGCCGTTGCCTTATTAACTACCTTGTACGGCGCTGTTCTCTCGAACATGATTTTTTTCCCGATTGCAGACAAACTTGCTTTGCGCCGAGACCAAGAAAAGCTTAACCGTCGTTTAATCATGGATGGCGTTCTGGCTATTCAGGATGGACAAAACCCACGGGTCATTGATAGTTATCTGAAAAACTACCTCAATGAAGGCAAGCGTGTTTTAGATGTTGATAGTGAATAACGGAGCCTGTAATGGATGATGAAGAAGGCTGTAAATGCCCACCTCCCGGCTTGCCGTTGTGGATGGGAACCTTTGCCGATTTAATGTCGCTGTTGATGTGTTTCTTCGTACTGCTGCTCTCTTTTTCCGAGATGGACGTACTGAAGTTTAAACAGATAGCGGGCTCGATGAAGTTTGCTTTTGGTGTGCAAAATCGTTTGGAAGTGAAAGACATTCCTAAAGGGACAAGCATCATTGCACAAGAGTTTCGCCCGGGCCGCCCCGAACCGACACCGATTGATGTCATCATGCAACAAACCATTGATATCACGCAGCAGACACTTGAGTTTCAAGAAGGGGATTCAGATCGAGCGGGTGGTGTTCAGCGTGAAGAAGGTCAATTGACTGGGGGGCAATCCCCTGAAACTTCAACGCAGAATAATCAAAATACTCAATCGGAAATGCAACAACAGCAAGCAGAATCTATGTCGCAAGAGATGGAAATTGTTGAACAGGACATCAAAAAAGCGTTAGCAAGAGAAATCGAACAAGGCGCAATTGAAGTTGAAAACTTAGGTCAGCAATTGGTGATCCGTATTCGTGAAAAAGGTGCGTTTCCCGAAGGTTCTGCATTTCTACAACCTAAGTTTCGTCCATTGGTTCGTCAAATTGCCGATCTGGTTAAAGATGTGCCGGGCATTGTGCGTATTTCTGGCCATACCGACAATCAAAGTGTCGATTCTGAATTGTATCGCTCAAACTGGGATCTTTCGGCTCAACGAGCGGTTTCTGTGGCGCAAGAGATGGAAAAGGTTCGTGGGTTTTCTCATCAACGACTCAGGGTGCGTGGTATGGCCGATACCGACCCAGTCGGCTCTAACGATACGGAAAGTGAACGTTCACGCAACCGCCGAGTAGAAATCAGTATCATGCAAGGTGAACCGCTGTACAGTGATGAAGTTCCATCCGTTCAGTAAGTTACGTTGGATTATGTAAAAACACATAGACGAGCGCTAAGGCTCGTCTTTTTTATGGTTATCACCTCGTGTATAATCCTGCGCCCTTAGCGGTGTATCAGTAGCAAGCAGAATGCGACCCATTGATTCACCACGTTGCCCAATCAGATTGCGAATAGAACTATGAAATTTATTGTTAAGCCCCATCCGGAAATTTTTGTTAAAAGTGACTCAGTACGCAAGCGCTTTACAAAAATTTTAGAGTCCAATATTCGTAATATCATCAAACGAAGAACAGAGTCGGTCGCGGTATTTAACCGTCGCGATCACATTGAAGTGGCTGCGCAAAGTGACCAATACTATCAAGAAGTCCTTGAAATTCTGACTCATACTCCTGGCATCCAGCAAGTGCTCGAAGTGCAGCAATCTGAGTTTAAGGATATGCATGACATTTACGAGCAAGTGTTAGCGCTCAGCCGTAATAACATCGAAGGAAAAACTTTTGTTGTGCGTGCTAAGCGTCGAGGAAAGCATGATTTTACCTCAATCGATGTTGAGCGTTATGTTGGTGGTGGTTTAAACCAAGCAGTTGAGAGTGCAAAAGTTCAACTTA
This sequence comes from Vibrio sp. V04_P4A5T148, assembly GCF_963875605.1. Classification (NCBI taxonomy): domain Bacteria; kingdom Pseudomonadati; phylum Pseudomonadota; class Gammaproteobacteria; order Vibrionales; family Vibrionaceae; genus Vibrio; species Vibrio sp. V04_P4A5T148. The sequence goes on along the minus strand of NZ_CAWNMS010000069.1, from coordinate 34,200 downwards.
AAAACCCGGACGTTACCATCAATATTGAAATAGCCGATGAATTGCTCAATCAAGTGATTGCCCGTTATAAAGGCTTAGGTGGTTTCCCTCTTGGCACTCAAGAAGATTTATTGAGTTTGATTTCTGGTGGTTTTGACTCGGGTGTATCAAGCTATTTACACATCAAACGTGGCTCAAAAGTGCATTATTGCTTCTTCAATTTAGGCGGCCCTGCGCATGAAATTGGTGTAAAGCAAGTGGCCCATTATTTGTGGAATAAATACGGTTCTTCAGCCAAAGTGCGTTTTATCTCGGTCGATTTCGAGCCTGTGGTGGCTGAAATCTTAGAAAAAGTAGACGATGGCCAAATGGGTGTGGTGTTAAAACGTATGTTTATGCGCGCCGCAGGCATGATAGCTCATAAGTTAAATATTGAAGCTTTAGTGACCGGAGAAGCGTTGGGTCAAGTTTCGAGCCAAACTCTAACTAATCTTCGTCATATTGATGGTGTGACAGATACTCTAATTTTGCGTCCTCTCATCAACTGGGACAAAGAAGAGATTATTAAAGTGGCGCGCGAGATTGGAACAGAAGATTTTGCCAAAACGATGCCAGAATACTGTGGGGTTATTTCAAAAAGCCCAACAGTTAAAGCGGTGAAAGCGAAATTAGAAGCCGAAGAGGCGAAGTTTGATTTCTCAATCCTAGAGCACGTAGTTTACAACGCTCGTCAAATGGATATTCGTGATATTGAGAAAGAGAGCCAAGAGCAAGCACCTGAAGTTGAACAAGTGACCGCTATCGAAAAAGATGCGGTGGTACTTGATATTCGTAGCCCAGATGAAGAAGATGACAAGCCACTGCTGATTGAAGGTGTGGAAGTAAAACATTTGCCTTTCTACAAGTTATCGACTCAGTTTGGCGATTTGGATCAATCGAAAACATATCTCTTATATTGTGCGCGCGGTGTGATGAGCCGGCTTCAAGCTCTTTATTTGAAAGAGCAAGGCTTTAACAACATCAAGGTATATCGACCTTAATCGTTATCTCGATACAGAATCGACCGCTCACGTTTTCGTGAGCGGTTTTTTTATGGCTCCGACTTAATCACAGACATAAAAAAACACCGCCCAAGGGCGGTGCTAAAGAATTTGACAGACAGGTCAAACAATAAATACAGGAAGTATATGTTTTGGTGCAGGGGATAACTGCACAAAACAGGATGGTAGAATTCTACCTCACTCGAAATACGAGTTTGCAAACACAACATCGCAACAAAAGCCAATTGATTCATAACTGAATCAAGCCGTTCAGGCCTTGTTGCGGGGTGAAATATAGAATTTCTCTAGCCGCTCGGCAATGGACAATTTATAATGTTTCAGATTAAAAAAACTAATCTAATTTTTGAGTGTACCTATGTCCAGAAGATTGCCACCATTAAACTCGCTGAAAGTGTTTGAAGCGGCAGCTCGCCAGCTGAGTTTTACTCGTGCTGCGGAAGAGCTATTTGTGACACAAGCCGCAGTCAGTCATCAAATCAAAGCGTTAGAGGAATTTTTAGGGTTAAAGCTATTTCGCCGTCGTAATCGTTCTCTGCTATTGACAGAAGAAGGGCAAAGTTACTTTCTCGACATTAAAGATATCTTCACCGCACTCTCTGAAGCCACCGATAAGGTACTAGAGCGCAGTGAGAAAGGGGCATTAACCATTAGTTTACCGCCGAGTTTTGCGATTCAGTGGCTCGTGCCGCGTCTGGCCGATTTTAACCAGCAAGAGCCGGATATTGATGTGCGTATCAAAGCGGTTGATATGGATGAAGGTTCGTTAACCGATGATGTGGATGTGGCGATTTATTATGGACGAGGTAACTGGCCTGGTTTACGCGCGGATAAGTTGTATCAAGAGTTTTTGATCCCGCTTTGTTCTCCTTCACTGCTGTTAGGCCCTAAGCCTTTAGAAACACTGGACGATCTAACACGCCATACTCTGCTACACGATACTTCACGTAAAGATTGGAAACAGTTTGCCAAAGAGAACGATCTTGAAGGGGTGAATGTCAACCACGGCCCCATCTTTAGCCATTCGACCATGGTGCTGCAAGCGGCGGCGCATGGGCAAGGTATCGCACTGGGGAATAACGTGTTAGCTCAGCCAGAGCTGGAAGCGGGTCGCTTGATTGCGCCTTTTGACGAAGTGCTGATGACTAAAAATGCTTTCTATGTGGTCTGTCACGAGAAGCAGGCCGATATGGGGCGCATCGCCACTTTCCGTGATTGGATGCTCAAAAAAGCCAGAAGGGAACAAGAGGTATTGTTAGATGAAGAGTAAGTTATTGCTCACTATCGCGGCTTTTATGGCGGGCGTTGGTGTCGCTCTAGGAGCTTTTGCGGCGCACGGCCTAAAAGCGTATTTAACCCCTTACTTGCTTTCGGTGTTTGAAACGGGAGTGCAGTACCAATCGATTCACGCTTTAGCCATATTAGCGTGTGGTATTTTGCTGCGTTGTCGTTTGGGATCGAAAGCACAAAAATATTTTTTCATTGCGGCAATTTGCTTTATCATCGGCGTCCTTTGTTTTAGCGGCAGTCTTTACGCTTTAGCACTCACGGGCATCAAGTGGTTTGGCCCGATCACGCCATTTGGTGGCGTGTTCTTTATGCTAGGGTGGGGAGTGTTTGGCTATGCAGCACTTAATATTCAAGAGGTGGACCAGTGAAACACGTAATGCTCTATTGTCGTGCAGGCTTTGAAAAAGAGTGTGCCGGAGAGATCCAAGATAAAGCGACTAAGCTAGAGGTTTTTGGTTTTCCTCGTTTGAAAAACAATACGGGTTACGTTTTGTTTGAGTGCTATCAGGCCGGTGATGCTGATAAGCTGATTAAAGAGATCGATTTCCAATCGCTTATTTTTGCTCGTCAGATGTTTGCGGTAGCGGCGGAATTTAGCGATTTACCTAAAGATGATCGTATTTCGCCTATCTTATCTGAACTCGCCGAACTTGAGGGTTTTCCGCGTTGTGGTGACATTCGCATTGAAACGCCAGATACCAATGAAGCGAAAGAGTTGCTCAAATTTTGTCGTAAGTTTACCGTGCCATTGCGTCAAGCGTTACGTGGCAAGGGGATTTTGTCTAACAAAGAGTCGGCGAAGAGACCTGTGCTACATGTCTGCTTTATTCAACCCGGACACTGCTTCGTTGGGTATTCGTACACCAACAATAACTCGCCTTTTTTCATGGGTATTCCTCGTTTGAAATTCCCAGCCGATGCGCCAAGTCGTTCCACACTGAAGTTGGAAGAGGCTTTCCATGTGTTTATTCCTCGTGAAGAGTGGGATGAACGTTTGGCTCCGGGAATGTGGGCGGTAGACTTGGGCGCATGCCCGGGGGGCTGGACTTACCAACTGGTGAAGCGTTCGATGTTTGTTCATGCTATCGACAACGGTCTAATGGCTGAAAGTTTGATGGACACAGGACAAGTGAAACACCATGCCGAGGATGGTTTTAAATTTGAGCCGCCACGCAAGAACGTGACTTGGATTGTGTGTGACATGATTGAAAAGCCAGCTCGTGTTGCGCATTTAATGGGGCAGTGGATCCTCAAGGGTTGGGCGAAAGAAGCCATCTTCAACTTAAAGCTGCCAATGAAAGGGCGCTATGATGAAGTTTTACAAGATATTGAAAATCTGAAAGTTTTTCTGATTAAAAATGATGTAAAGTTCCGCATGCAGGCAAAGCATTTGTATCATGATCGTGAAGAGATCACAGTGCATGTCCAATGCTTGTCGAACATCTCTCCGCACTAATGCTCCAATAGGTTAATTTAACGCTCCTTTCTAGGAGCGTTTTGCTATTCTGGATGGGATACTTGCGCTGAAAAGCGAATGTCTTGCAAATTAAAACCGAGCTCTATATCGGTCTTTAGTGTGGCAATGTGTTTGCAGACTCGCGCCATATCGATCTGCTCATCAAATTTTTTACGGTATTTCTTGGCCAAATCAGCACTGGCGTAGGCCGCTTCTATGTCGGGAAATTGCGTTAATATCTCTTTTGCTGCTTTGGGACCAATGCCGGCAATGCCGGGAACTTGGCTTGAACTGATGCCCGTTAATCCCCAAAAATCGGTTAATTGGCTCGGCTTTACGCCAAATTCCTGTTCAATAAAGGGTTGATCTAACCAACGATGTTGAAAGTAGTCACGAATTTGTAAAGTGGGGGAGAGTAGTTGGCAGTAGCCTTTATCGGTTGAAATGATCGTTACTTTTTCACCGTGGCTTGCCACTTTCGTGGCTAAGGTGGCCACCAAATCATCGGCTTCATCACCTTCCGAGAGCAGTGAATCAATCCCTAATTCCCACCATGCTTGCTGAATGGCGTCTAAGCCAAGTTGCAGTGCTTCTGGCATCGGCTTCCGGTTCTGCTTATAAGTCGGTAGAAGCTGTGCTCTCCAGCCCCGGTCTTGGAAGTGATGATCAAACACGGCGATGATGTGGGTCGGTTGAGCTTCATTGATGATACGGTGCAAGGTGCGCGAGGTTGTCTCTATGGTTCTTGCCATATCGTTAGGATCGGGTTGTGCGGAGTGCACCCGACGGATCAAATTCAAAGCATCAATGATGACAAGGTGTAAAGACATAACGACCAAAAAATAAGGGCTTAATAAGCCCTTATTGTAATGATCTCACTTAATATTGCCACTCATCCCCGGCATAAGTTATTTTTGCCTTTAATGGTTAATGGTTAATGGTTAATGGTTAATGGTTAATGGTTAATGGTTGCAATTTTATAGCAAGGTTCATAAGCACTGCCGCCGGGCAGCTTCATTCGGTGTTGTGCAACGAAGTCTTTTAGCAATAGATCCATTTTTTTCATCAATTGGGCATCGCCATCAATGATGAATGGGCCGTGACGTTCAATTTCTCGAATGCCTTCCGCTTTCACATTACCAGCGACAATGCCAGAGAAGGCGCGACGCAAGTTAGCAGCGAGTACTTCTGGTTTTTGGTTTAGGTGTAAATCCAAGTTGGCCATACTGTCGTGAGTCGGTTCAAAAGGCAGTTGGAACTCAGGCTCGATTTTGAGGGACCAGTTGAAACTATAAGCATCACCACTATCTTTACGATGCTGACGAACCAGCGGCATCGCTTGGCTCATGATACGCGCCGCTTTTTCTGGATCATCAATGACGATTTGATAATGTTGGCGTGCTTTTTCACCTAATGTTTCGGCAATGAATGTGTCGATTGAACGGAAGTAGGCTTCGCTCTCTTTTGGCCCAGTCAGTACAATTGGCATTGGTTGGCTTGCGTTATCTGGGTGCATCATGATACCCAAAATGTACAGCAGTTCTTCCGCTGTTCCTGCTCCACCGGGGAAAATAATGATGCCGTGCGCCATTCGCACAAAAGCTTCTAGTCGTTTTTCAATATCCGGCATAATCACCAGTTCGTTCACAATCGGATTTGGTGGCTCGGCGGCAATGATCGACGGTTCGGTTAAGCCAAGATAGCGTTGTGCGGTATAGCGCTGTTTAGCGTGTCCAATGGCGGCCCCTTTCATTGGCCCCTCCATAGCACCTGGTCCGCAGCCTGTACAAATGTTCAGTTCACGCAAGCCCAGTTCATGGCCCACTTCCCGCGTATATTGGTACTCAGCAGGGTTGATCGAGTGTCCACCCCAACAAACCACTAAGTTAGGTTCAAGACCGGGAACCAAGGCACCGGCATTACGCAAAATACCAAATACTAAGTTGGTGATGTGAATGGCATTGGTGAGATTTAGGCGCTGATTATCCGCCAGATGCATGTTGACATAAACGATATCGCGCAGGACCGAAAACAGATGTTCTTGAATTCCTTTAATGATCTGCCCATCAACAAAGGCATGTTCTGGTGGATTCGTCAGCTCTAGCTTGATACCGCGTTCACGGCGCATGACAGTGACATCAAAAGATTTATATTTTTCAAGAAGTTCTTTTGAGTTATCCGTATGGCTACCAGAGTTAAGTACCGCCAAAGTGCAGTTGCGGTACAGTTGATATAGATCGCTCGACGCGGTCTTTTTTAGACGCTCAACTTCAAGTTGAGAAAGCAGATCCATGCTGCCTGTAGGGCTGATATGAGTAATCATACTGGCCTCCTTAGTTGAGAAGTAAGGAAAATGTCCACGCTACGACTAAAGTTGGTTTTTATATATACCCGCTTAGTATGGAGTATAGGTCATGGTTCGTTTAGTGACGGATGTGCGATAGGACGACATAACTGATTGAAATTACAGTATCAATCTAGTTCTTTTCTCGATTGTTAGGAAATGTTTATGCAAGCAGAGTGTGATGTTAAGCACGCTTTAGTTTGGTTTTGTTCAAATAGCGACCAGTTAAGGCCGCGATTTGAATGGGTTTCTTTTGTCTACATCCGATCTGGACTTGTGTTTATTTCCAAACTACTTGGTTAGGGCCGAAACTCTTGGCTTCTAGTAACGAGCGGCGTAAACGTTCAAGTACTTCCTCTGGCGTATCGGAGTCTTTAAAACAGGTACTCGCGGCTGAAAGTGTAATCGTAATACTCTTGTCTCTGAACTTGAAAGGGAGCCTCGATACATGACGTTGAATGTTTTTTACCACCTTGAAACAGTGATTATCTTCTTGATCGGGAAGTAAAATAATAAATTCTTCACCAGAGAAACGTGCCACGGTATCCGTATCGGATGCTTCTTTGGATATGGTGCGGGCAATAATTTTAAGGGCTTTATCACCTGCCGTATAGCCAAAGCTATCGTTGATAGTTTTGAACTTATCAATATCAAAGATTACGATTCGGAAAGTGTGTTGAGCTCTTATCCAGCGCCGATATTCCAGCTCAAGGTGGTCATTAAAGGCCGTGCGATTATAGACTTTTGTCAGTGGATCAAGCAGCAAGCGCTGAGACTGATCTTCCAATCGACGGCGATAATCTTGGGTGAGCTCAAACAGAGCTTCCATTTGATTTTTGCCATAATTTAAGCGTTCAATCAGTGCCTGCTCGCGTTGCTCTGCATGACTTAAGCGTTCAGAAAGTGACGCCATTTCGCATAATATAGGTGAAACGGAGAGCTTAAGATCGTCAATCGCCACAGAATCTTTGATTAGGGTTTGGCTTTGGGTAATCAAAGCGGCGAGTTCAGCATTCATCTCTTGGCGATGTTCAAAGTAACTCTGGCTTTGGTCTGCGTTGTGAGTGCTACTTTTAATGTGTTTTGTGAGTGATGAGTTGACCTGTTCTAAAAACTTCTCAGATGTTTTTCGCTCACTGTTGGTGCCATCAATCACCAGTTTTAGAATCTCTAACGTTAACTCTAAGAGCGTTGATGTCGATACGCCAATCAACAGCTTGGCACGAATATCTACCAGTAGTTCCCCTGATTCACCTTCAAAATCCAATTCAGTGATCAGGTGTTGCAGTTCATCGGATAGCTTGGTCAATAGCTCTCTATCCGCGACATGCAGCTCGCTGATGGCCGTATTCGGGTTCGCTGTTATTATTTTGATTGCACGTTCATAAATCCCAAGCAGTTGAATCGCTTGTTCGGCTTTAGGCTGAGCTTCTGAAAAACTGAGCAGATCACGCAAATCACGCTTAAGTTTGGCGGGTAGGCCAGCAACGCGAAGTAATGTTTCCCCACAATGTTTGATTTGAGAGTCCAAATGAGAGTTTTCTTTTTCCATAACCAAAGTTTGTTGCTTCAACATGCGCTCCAATACGGCTAAGCGAGGTATGAGCGTGCTTACATCTTTTTGTTGCTCTAGAGCTTCACGAAGATCCGATAAATTAATATTTAGCTGATGATCATTACCCTGACACGCCAAGCTTAATGATGCGACGATCCGTTTTAGGACAGTATGTTCTCGTTTAAATTTGAACGAAGTGTCCCTGTGTGTCAAACGAACCTGTTCCAACTGAGTTTTCAGCTGCTGTAACTGTGTTTGAATATCCTGTTCGAGAGCGCCCATGTACAACTAAACTAAACTGCGAGGATCGTTAGGATCCTATTAATTGATTTATCGATAATAACAAATTAATTGCCCACGTCACTGCTTTAACACATTGAATGCCGAGTAATTACCCATCTTTTAGGAGTTTTTTGATGCTCTCCTCATTCTTATAAGAAGAATGCACTTTTATCAACCCTTGATTGATGGCGTGCTTGCATGATTTGCGAATATTGTTGGAGGCAAAACTAGCGGCTGGAGCGTTATCGATCGCTTTTAAGTAGACCCAATGGCTTGCTCCTTCTCTCATACTTAGCTCACGAGCTGTGTTAGTTGCCATCAGCAGAATATCGAGCAGCTCTTTATCATTAATCGCCATATAAGCTCTTGGCAAAAATGGGTAGTCGGCGATGCCCATTCGTATTGTACGGTTTAAGCGACGTTCAGGTTGAAATTCATCTATCCATTGCTGAATTTGATCGAATGCGATTTCAGGCGGTGTATTGCGATCGGCATTCGGTTCGATATAGAGCAGATTGGAATCTGAAAAGTGATAAATCCGATTCGGTTCTTTGATTTTCGATTTTAAAAACTGACCAAATTGATGCTCCAATTCTAAGCCAGCTGAATAGCCATGTTCTAAGTACATGTTGCGCAGAAAGGGAATATCAATCATCACAAAGCGGAGGCGATCACTCAGTGGCTCGTGGATGAGTTCACCAATATACCACGGCTCAAAATGACGGCTGCTTTTTTGCATCGCTGAAGGAAGCTTAGCATTGAGCATGCGCAGGTTACGTAAGCGAGAGCGAGAATGGGTAAAGAGCGTGCTGTTGAGTTCATCGATTTCTTCATTTTGCAACTGGATAAGGTAGCCTCTACGCAGTAACAGTAAAAATAAAATAATGGAGATGATAAACAGAATAAAAGCGATCTTTTTGAACTTATTATACTCTTCTTGAGTTTTGAGCAGCGCTTTTTCTTGCCCGACCAGATGTAAGGTTTGTTCTACAAACTCTTTTTGTTGACGAAAAGCATCTTCACTGATCTGATTGAGTTTTTCTTGGCGTATTTGCGATAGTGCATTGCTGCGTTTTATGTTCTCTAAGGCCTGTGCGTACTGACCGTTTTGCTCATAACCCAAGGCCAGTAACCGATAGGCATGCTCTTCAATCTCTTCATCTTGCATCGTTTTAGCAACGCTTAAGGCGTGTTGAGCGTTGCTGATGACCACATCGGCTTGTTTTTGGTGAAAGGCCAATCCTGAATGCAGTAAGTAAGCCTGTGCTTTTAAACGAGGATAATCTTTCAGCTCAAGCAAGTCTTCAGCGCGAGTGAGATACTGGTCAGTTAATGGGTAGTTATAGAGACTAAGGTAGGTCGCCGCCAAACTAATACGCACTTCAATGACTTTTTCCAGATCATTGCGGCTCGTTTCGTGATCGATCACGTTGAAGTAGTGAACGAGCGCTAGATTGTATTTACCTTGCTGGTAATAGACATCGCCCATACGTTGCAATACATCAGCCAAGGCTGGCGACTTGTTATAGCCGTCATAAAAATCGGCGGCTTGAGACAAATGCTCTAAAGCCTTATCGAGCACTTTTCTTTCAAAAAAAAGCTGAGCCAGTAAGGTATTAGTTTTAGCGAGTAGGGCGCTTGAGTTGTTTTCAATCGCGCCCCAATAGGCAACTAGCAACTCAGATAAAGCGCGATTGTAAAAGCCATGAGTGAGAAAATGTTGACCAATAACAATCTGATATTCAATCACGGTTTTCGGTGAGGAGATCGAATCAATGTAAGGCTTTAGGTCAGCAAAAAGCTTATTGGCCAGTTCGATATCATTGGCTTTTGAGGCAATTTCTGCTTTGAGCAGGGTAATTTTATAATCGAGACCTTTTGCCACTTGATCCGCATTTTTGATGGCATCATATTGACTGCTGATCGCGCGTAGCGCCTGCCGAGCGGCGCTTGCATCATTATTATTGAGCCAAATTAGACGAGTTTTGAGTATTTGTACATCCGTGGCTAAATAAGGCAATTGATAGTGTTGCGTGAGCTCTTCAGCAAGTTTTAACGCGGCCAGTGCGGCATCCATATTGTGCAACTGGAACTCTGCTTTGGCTAAAATCTTTAACGCATCAACGCTGCTGCCCGGTGTTCGAATCCGACTGTCGCTTTCATCGCGCGCCATCACTGATGATGATTTTTCTGATTTTTCGGCCAACTTGCGCTGAGTCAGATACTCAGTGGCTAGGGTTTTGGCTTGATTCGGTGAGATATCAATCAACCCATTGGCTTCATTTAACATTGGCGACGAGTAGATAGTGGCTTGTGAAGCCAATGAAAACAGAGCCAGAGTTAAACTGAGCAAAAGTGTCCAGCGCACGTTGATCATCCTAATGCTAATCCTTATTGACGGGCCATACGTTGGTTATGTGTTGGCCGTTCTTGTTCGGTTGAGCGAAATGGGTTGATATCCAAACCGCCGCGGCGAGTGTATCGAGCGTATACTGTTAACTGTGTCGGTTGGCAGTATTGCATAATGTCGGTGAAGATGCGCTCTACACACTGTTCGTGGAACTCATTATGTTCACGAAATGAGACGAGATAACGTAACAGTGCTTCTCGATCAATTTGTTGACCTTGATAATGAATTTCGACGCTGCCCCAGTCGGGTTGATTGGTGATTAAACAGTTCGATTTCAGTAAATGGCTGTGCAGTGTTTCATTGACTTGCTCACCACGCGCGGCACTTTTCAGTAAGCTGGCATCAAATTGGTAACTTTCAATCTCAATATCTTGTCCATCAATGCATTCACCTTGCATAGTCACAATCGCTTGGCCAGTGTAATCGCTCACCGGGTTGAGAGTGACACTGACTGGCGCGCCGGCACAGGCCGATAAATCGTTGGTTAAGCGCTGCGTTACTTCATCCCAACTGGCTATTTTGCTTTGGTTATAGCTATTGAGGTAGAGCTTAAAGGATTTAGATTCAATCAAACTAGCACTTGTCGCAGGGATAGAAACCTCGCCAATTGCCACTTGTGGTAACCCTTTTTCATTGAGCCAAGAGAGCTCGTACAAAGTCCAAATGTCACAGCCTTTAAACGGTAAGCTATCCCCCAAATGCAGATCATCACGGTTTAAGCTACGAGGGACAGGTTGCAGTAAGCTTGGATCGTACTGTTTGGCGTAGTCGGTTTTTTTGCCAAGGGTTAACCCTGCCAGCGCTTTGGCATTGGAATATTTGCTCATACTTTCACGTCAATTCGATTAGAATAAGCAGAATTTTACGCAATCCTAGGGTTGCTGTCATCACACAAGGCAGCGACTCATCAATTTTGGAGCACTTCATGGCACAAACTGCCGAGCAAGCCTTACTTTCATTTACTCAACGTTATCTTGACGCTTACCAAACAAAGCATGGCGAGTCTCCTCGTAATGATGAGTTGGCTGAGTTGGATTCCCCTTGCGCAGTGATGAACGACCAAGACAGTGTGCTGTGGAAGTCCGTCGTCAGATCGGTTACAGCTGATTTTTCTAACGTAGAAGCAGCGATTGAATTGACTCTACATTCTGATATTAAAGCCTTTTATGGCGTACAGTTTTGTGCGGACATGCCCGCTAAATGGCAAGGCAACGAGCTCGCTCTATTGCAAGTGTGGAGTGAGGATGATTTTGTTCGTTTGCAGGAAAATATCCTCGGTCATTTGGTGACTCAGCGCCGACTAAAACTCAAACCAACCGTGTTTATTGGTGCAACCGATGCGGAGATGGATGTAATTTCGATCTGTAACCTTTCTGGCCATGTGTTATTAGAACGTTTAGGTACCGATAAACGCGACGTGCTGGCCGAAAGTGTGGCCGAGTTTTTCGCTAATTTAGAACCTGTGGTGTAACGATGTACGTGGTTGAATTGCAGTTTGAGTGTTTTGATAACACGACTATTTCGGCGGTAGATAAAGCGATTAATGGCCTAATGGATGCTTTACGCTATAACGGTCAAGTGCTTGGGCGTGAATTCCCCATCGTGATGGGAGAGGGCGAGTTCTTTGTGCGGGTGGTTTGCCCAGAGCAAGAAAGCTTACACCCTAAGTATCATTCTGATTTTGTTAGGGTGTGCCTGAGTCGCTTGACGGAGGCTAGTTTGCTGGCTCCGAAAGCCCGTTTGTTGGGGCGCGATCTTAATTCTGAGCAAGCCGCTGATGATGTTTTGCCTAGCTGGCAGATACTTTACACCACTTATGTACACACTTGTTCTCCGCTGCGCAGTGGTGACACATTGCTGCCGATCCCTTTATATCGTAATTCTGCGACCTTAAATGGCGATCATAAAGCAGTGATCAAATGGCAAACAGAGTGGCAGGCGTGTGATGAACTTCAGATGGCGGGTGGTTGCCGAGCAGAACACGCTGCATTGCACGAGATTTGCGATGTGGACAGTGTGCTGTTTATTAGAGGATGGGATTTACGAGGACGAATTGAGTTTTTGACCCACATCCCTACTTATTACTACCAGTATCGAGTTGGCGGCCAGAGCCTAGCGGACGAACAAGCCAGAAAATGCCCGAAATGTGGGGGAGAGTGGCTACTCAATGAACCGCTGCACGACATTTTCCATTTTAAGTGCGACCCGTGCCGTATTGTGTCCAATATGTCTTGGGATCATATTAAGTAAGCAGGTGCGTGTTGTTGATACGAAAAAGCCGATACATCGCGTATCGGCTTTTCTGTTTTTATAGGCTTTTTTGCACAGGTAATAGGTTTATTAATTACCAGCCTTTTACTGCACCACCGTCAAAAATTTTCGAAGCGGCTTGGTACACTTCTTCTGTTTGGTAGGCTTTAACAAAGTTAGTCACGTTTTCAGCATTCAGATTTTCTGCACGAGAAACAATGATATTGACATAAGGTGACTCTTTATCTTCAACGAACACACCATCTTTTTCAGGCGTTAGATTGATTGAGCTGGCGTAGGTCGTGTTGATGATAGAGAGCGTAACGTCGTCAAGTGAACGAGGCAGTTGCGCGGCATCTAACTCAACAATAGTGATGTTTTTTGGGTTGGCGACCACATCACGTACCGTTGCCAGTAGGCCTGCTCCGTCACGTAGAGTAATAAGGCCTTGCTGTTCTAGCAGCAGTAAAGAGCGACCAAGGTTGGTTGGATCGTTAGGTACCGCAATACGAGAGCCATCTTGAATCTCATCAACCGATTTCACTTGTTTTGAATAGCCAGCAATCGGGTAAACAAAGGTGTTACCTGCAATCGCTAATTTGTAACCGCGGTCAGCGATCTGTTGATCAAGGTATGGCTTGTGTTGGAATGCATTGATATCAATCGAACCATCATCCAGTGCCGCATTAGGGGTAACATAGTCGGTAAACGTCACGAGTTCTACATCTAGGTTGTATTTTTCTTTTGCAATTTTTGCTGCAACTTCAGCAACTTGTGCTTCAGCACCGGCAATGACACCCACTTTGATTTTATTGTTGTCGACCGCTTTTTCACCACAGCCTGCCAGCACGAGTGCTGAAGCGCTAACGGCGAGGGTAAGTAGAGCTTTAAGGCTAAATTTCATGATTAACTCCTTGTTATAAAACGAATCTGTGTTTTAACTTTATTGTGATTTAACGGTGGTCGACACGGCGGACAAACTTATCGCCAATCGATTGAATAATTTGTACTAAGACAATCAACATCACCACGGTGACCGTCATGATGCCTAAGTCGTAGCGATGAAAGCCGTAACGAATAGCGACATCGCCCAAGCCACCGCCGCCAACGGTTCCGGCCATGGCAGAGTAACTTACTAGAGTGACCATAGTGATGGTGACTGAGTTGACAATCGTTGGTAGCGCTTCAGGAAGCAACACTTTACGAATAATTTGGATCGGCGTAGCCCCCATTGACTGCGCAGCTTCGACCAAACCAGTGGGCACTTCCAGCAATGCACTTTCAATTAAACGAGCGACAAATGGAATTGCGCCAATCGTCAGCGGCACAATGGCCGCCGTGGTGCCAATAAACGTACCGACAAGCAGTTTTGTCACCGGAATAATGGCCACCATAAGCACCAAAAATGGCACAGAGCGACCAATGTTGACGATGGCACCAAGAATGCGGTTCAGCTGAGTGTTTTCGAGAAGGCCGCCTTTTTTGGTGGTATGTAAAATAACCCCCAGTGGAATACCAACCACGAAACCGACGATGCCCGCGACAGCGACCATGTAGAGTGTTTGCCAGGTTGCCATCAGTAGAAGATCGCCATTCAGGTTTAACCAAGCGGTGATGGTGTTAAAGGACATAACCAAGTACCTCTACTTTTACGTTGTTTTCGCGAAGAAATTCAAGAGCGGCCGTATCGTCCGACTCATTACCAAACAGTTCAGCGACCATCATGCCGAATTTAACGCCACCAGCGTAATCAAGGTCAGAACTTAATATACTGACATCAATATTAAATTTACGGGCAATTTGTGTCATCAAGGGAGCATCAACCGTTGCGCCTGTAAACTCTAATCGCACCAGCGGGTAGCTACCTTTTACGCGAGTGGCTTGCAGGCGAGCTTGGTAATCTTCCGGAATTGATAAATCGAGCGTTGAGCGAATAAATTGATGAGCTAAGGCGGTTTTAGGGTGAGCAAAAATCTCGCCAACTGTGCCTTTTTCAACCAGTTCACCGTCGCCAATAATCGCCACTTCGTGGCAAATACTTTTTACCACATCCATTTCGTGAGTAATTAGCAAAATGGTGATATTGAGTGTGCGGTTGATCTCTTTCAATAGCTCTAAAATCGATTGAGTCGTCGCAGGATCAAGCGCACTGGTGGCTTCGTCACACAGCAATACTTTGGGATCAGAGGCGAGTGCTCGCGCTATTGCAACACGTTGCTTTTGACCACCACTCAGATTTGCAGGATAAGTTTCGCGCTTATCCGTCAGGCCGACCAGTTGCAACAGCTCTGACACTTTCTTTTCAATGCTATTTTTTTCGACACCAGCCAGCTCAAGTGGCAGAGCAACGTTGTCAAATACCGTACGTGATGAAAGCAAATTGAAGTGTTGAAAGATCATGCCAATGTTGCGACGAGCTTGGCTGAGTTCTGATTTGCTCAGTTGAGTTAAATCAACGCCATCAACCACAACCGAACCTGTTGTTGGAGCTTCTAGCATGTTGACGCAGCGAATCAGTGTACTTTTCCCTGCACCTGACGAGCCAATTACACCAAAAATAGTGCCTTGCTTAATGTGAAGATTAATCTCTTTCAAAGCATGAATTTCCTTATTGCCTTGATAGAAAACTTTATTTACTTGATTAATTTGAATCATCGGAAAACCTGTGCAGGGATAACAGAATAAAATGTTGAACTCTCTCTCACTTGTTGGACGATGCTATGGCTTAACTTGATTTAAGTCAATAGATATTTTTACGTCTAGACGTCTAAACGCTTTGGTGAATTAGGTAGTGATGAAAAAAATAAAGCGTGTAATAATCATCATATCTGGCGTGATATGAGAGAGTTATTTTGGCTAAACCTGCAGTGTTTTTAGATCGCGATGGCGTGATCAACGTTGATCATGGCTATGTTCATGATGAGCATGATTTTGAGTTTATCGATGGTGTATTTGAAGCTACTAAGAAGTTTCAAGACATGGGGTATTTGCTGGTTTTGGTGACCAACCAATCAGGTATCGCTCGTGGGAAATTTAGTGAAGAGCGCTTTTTATCTTTAACGCAATGGATGGACTGGAATTTTGCCGATCACGGTGTCGAGTTTGATGGTATTTATTACTGCCCGCACCATGCAGAGCACGGTGAAGGTAAGTATAAAGAAGAGTGTGATTGCCGCAAACCCAAGCCTGGTATGTTTATCTCCGCACGGGACTTTCTTGATATCGATATGGAAAAATCCGTGATGATAGGCGATAAAGCTGAAGATATGATGGCTGCACAAGCCGCAGGTGTTGGTACTCGTGTGTTAGTGCGTTCGGGTAAACCCGTTACTGAGCAAGGTGAATTACTCGCCACCGTGGTACTTGATAGTATTCGCGATGTCCCTGCTTTTCTTGCACAGTAAAAATTCCCCCCTTTGTGGAAGGCAATATGAATAAATCATTTCTTTTTGTTGGATTCAGTGTTGGTTTTTTAGCGGCATGCTCACCACACTACGCGAACGATTCGCGCGTTGAAAGTGAGAACCTGTTCCAGCATTATCAATGCCGTTCTGGTGAGCATTTTGATGTTGCGTATATTGAGCAACAGTCAGCCGTTCTCCGTATTGCCGATCGCGAATATACATTAATACAAATTCCAGCCGCCTCTGGCGCAAAGTATGTGATCGACGATAGCGAGCAAACTCAGCCTCAAACCGTGCTTTTACATACGAAAGGCGATGAGGCTTTGCTCGAAGTGGGATCAACGACTTATCAAGGCTGTACCACTCAATAATTCATTTAAGATAAGCGCATGCTATCTTCCATTTTTATTTACGCTATAGGTTCGCATGAGCAGAAAACTGACTATCTTGGATATTGCAAAACTGTCTGGTGTTGGTAAATCGACGGTTTCTCGTGTATTGACGAACGACCCAAAAGTGAAGCCTGAAACACGAGCAAAAGTGGAACGCGTTATCCAAGATTCTGGGTATGTGCCACTGAAATCGGCTCAGTTAATGCGTGGTGGCAGTGAGAAAGTGATTGGCGTGATTATCTCACGCCTTGAGTCACCGTCTGAAAACCGCGCCGTGGGGCGAATGCTACAGGTGTTGTATCAAAATGGGTACGATGTGGTGATTATGGAAAGCCAGTTTGATCGCACTAAAACGAACGAGCACCTTGAGGTTTTACATAAGCGTAATGTGGATGGTGTGATTGTATTTGGTTTTACCGATCTCGATATCACACAACTCAACCTATGGGCATCGCGAGCGGTTGTGATTGCGATGGATGCCGATAAAGTCTCATCGATTAACTATGACAATTATGGTGTTATTCAAGGCGCGCTTGCTCATTTGACTTCGAAAAATCGAGTTCATATTTCCTACATTGGGGTCGATCCTAGCGATAAAACGACAGGTAAATTACGTTTAGATTCGTACTTAGATTGGTGCAAACAAAGTGGATGCACTCCCAATTATCGCACTGGACGTTTGCATCATGAAAGTGCCTACCAACTGGTTGATGAAGTGCTGAATGATCAGACTCAAGCTATCGTGTGCGCCAGTGACACTCTGGCACTTGGCGTGATTAAACGTCTCCAAGAATTGGGCCGAGATGATATCGCCGTCACTGGTGTAGGTGGTAATGAGCTGCTCTCTTTTCTTTTCCCTAATATTTACAGTATTGATCCTGGCTATGCTCAAGCGGGAGAAAAAGCAGCTAATTTATTGATTTTACAGCTTAATAATGAAATGAACCCTGCACACATCACTCAACAACCGCTAACAAGCTAACTCCTTATTTCTTAAAGTGAATTACAATTAGTCTGTGATCTTATTCAATTAATGGGATTGTTCCCATTTTTACCTTTTATTATTTATGTCAATATTGCACTTGTAGGTGGGAATGTTCCCATTAAAAAGAAAAACAGACAGTATTCCAATATAGGGTGGGCAAAAGTATGGCCAAGATAGCGAAGCAAGACGTGATACGTCTCATCGAGCTGGTAGGTGGTAAAGAGAACATCGCCAGTGTGAGTCACTGTTTGACTCGTTTACGCTTTGTTTTAAATGATACCGACAAGGCGGATAAAAAAGGACTAGAACAGCTGAGCATGGTTAAAGGGTGTTTTACCAATGCTGGGCAGTTTCAAGTTGTGATTGGTACTGAGGTGGACGAAGTTTACGCCATCTTAATCGGGCTTTCAGGCAAAGAAGCCGTTTCTAAAGATGAAGCGAAGAAAGCCGCTCGCCAAAACATGAACTTTTTAGAACGTGGCATTTCGCATCTTGCGGAAATCTTTGTTCCTTTGCTGCCAGCGATCATCACTGGCGGTTTAATCCTCGGTTTTCGTAATGTCATTGGCGACATTCGCATGTTCGATGGCAAAACCTTGGTTGAAATTAGCCAATTTTGGGCCACGGTTCATTCTTTCTTATGGTTAATTGGCGAGGCTATTTTCTTCTTCCTACCGGTTGGTGTTTGTTGGTCAACGGTGAAAAAGTTGGGTGGAACACCGATACTAGGTATTACTTTGGGTGTGACTCTGGTTTCGCCTCAATTAATGAATGCTTATCTGATCGGTAAGCAGATGCCCGAAGTGTGGGATTTTGGCTTGTTTGTGATAGAGAAAGTCGGCTATCAAGCTCAGGTTATTCCTGCAATGTTGGCGGGTGTTGCTCTGGCGTTTATTGAGACAAACTTAAAGCGCATCATCCCTTCTTATCTTTATCTCGTTGTTGTGCCGTTTATCTCTATCATATTGTCCGTTATTTTGGCTCACGCTTTAATTGGTCCATTTGGCCGCGTATTGGGCGATGGCGTCGCGTTTGCGGCTAAAGCTGCAATGACTGGCGATTTTGCGGTTA
Source organism: Vibrio sp. V04_P4A5T148 (assembly GCF_963875605.1). Taxonomy (NCBI): domain Bacteria; kingdom Pseudomonadati; phylum Pseudomonadota; class Gammaproteobacteria; order Vibrionales; family Vibrionaceae; genus Vibrio; species Vibrio sp. V04_P4A5T148. The sequence goes on along the minus strand of NZ_CAWNMS010000069.1, from coordinate 15,724 downwards.
TCGGCTCAATGGTGTTCGGTTTATTGTATGCGCCACTGGTCATTACCGGGATTCACCACACCACTAACGCGGTGGATCTGCAGTTGATGCAAGAAATGGGTGGTACGCCAATTTGGCCATTGATTGCACTGTCAAATATTGCTCAAGCGTCTGCGGTCGTCGGTATCATCTTTATCAGTAAAAAACACGGTGAGCGAGACATCTCTGTTCCTGCTGCTATTTCGGCTTATTTGGGTGTGACAGAGCCAGCGATGTATGGTGTCAACTTAAAGTACAAGTTCCCAATGCTAAGCGCCATGATTGGTAGTGCTATTGCAGCCGCAATTTGTGGTAGTGCAGGGGTGATGGCGAATGGCATCGGTGTGGGTGGTTTACCAGGTATTCTTTCGATTCAACCACAATACTGGGGTATTTACGGCATCGCGATGCTGGTGGCGATGGCCGTCCCAATTCTGCTTACTCTGTTTTTATACAAACGAGCTCAAGCTAAAGGCGAGCTAGAGCCAGCAAGTGCATAACCTTTCATTCGAGTGGTGAGTTTTCACCACTCATTTTCATTTTGGTAAGTGAGTTGTCAATATGGTTATAACCAAGAGTGATAGTCAGTGGTGGAAAACTGCGACCATCTATCAGATTTATCCCAAAAGTTTTTGTGATAGCGGCAATAAAGGAACGGGAGATATCAAAGGGATCATCTCTAAACTGGATTACTTGCACCGCTTGGGAATTGATGCCATTTGGCTGACACCCATTTATTCATCTCCAATGGTTGATAACGGTTATGACATTTCGGATTATTACAGTGTCAATCCTCAATTCGGTAGCATGCAAGATTTTGATGAACTGCTGGCTCAAGCTCATCAAAGAGGGATCCGTATTATTATGGATATTGTGGTTAACCACACCTCAACCGAGCACGCTTGGTTTCAGTCGGCGTTGGGTGATAAATCAAGCCCGTATCGTGACTATTATATTTGGCAAGACCCGATTAATGGTCAGGCTCCAAATAATTGGCAGTCAAAGTTTGGTGGTAGTGCATGGGCGTTAGATGACGCAACAGGGCAATATTATCTGCACCTATTTGCCAAAGAGCAGGCTGATCTTAATTGGGAAAATCCTCAAGTTCGTGAGGAAGTGAAGCAAGTGATTCGTTTTTGGGCCGAAAAAGGGGTGGATGGTTTTCGTCTCGATGTGATCAATTTAATCTCAAAAGCGCAGGATTTCAGTGATGATCACCAAGGTGATGGACGCCGTTTTTATACCGATGGCCCGCGCGTGCATGAATTTTTACAAGAGATCAGCCAAGCTGTTTTTCAACAATACGGCAGTGTCACTGTGGGGGAAATGTCCTCAACAACGCTTGAGCATTGCCAGCAATATTCAAGCTTGGATGGCAAAGAACTTTCGATGGTGTTTAACTTCCACCATTTAAAAGTGGATTATCCGAACGGTGAAAAATGGACGAAAGCGCCATTTGATTTCTTGCAATTGAAGCAGATTTTCAACCATTGGCAAACGGGTTTAAATGGTAAAGGGTGGGGAGCACTTTTTTGGTGTAACCATGATCAACCTCGTATCGTGAGCCGTTTAGGGGATGATCAACGTTATCGCGTTGAGTCGGCAAAAATGTTGGCCGCATCGATTCATATGATGCAAGGCACGCCTTATGTTTATCAAGGTGAAGAAATAGGCATGACCAATCCCGGCTACACCGCTATTGAACAGTACCGAGATGTGGAAAGTACTAACATTTACGACATCATGGTGAACCAGCAAGGGGTAAGTCATGAAGCGATGATGGCCATTCTTGCACAAAAATCCCGTGACAATTCTCGCACGCCAATGCAATGGAATGCAGAGCGCTTTGCTGGTTTTAGCCAAGGTCAGCCTTGGCTAGACATTGCAGAAAACTATCAAGAATTGAATGCGCAATGTGCGTTAGCTGATGAGCAATCGGTGTTCTATTTCTATCGAGAGTTGATAGCGCTGCGCAAAAAAATCGGTGTAATTACCGATGGTGATTACACCGATTTGCTACCCGATCATAAAGAGATTTTTGCCTACCAGCGACGCAACGCGAAACAGGTGCTGATCTGTATCAATAACTATTATGGCGTTGACACCGAATGTGTGTTGCCAAAAGAGTTACCGATTGAGAAAGCAAAATACCTGTTAGGTAACTATACAGATATAAAACCACTCAAAGTTTTGGAACATCAAGTGCTTCGTCCGTATGAAACACGCGTAATTTTGTTCGATTTAGTATCCTGATTGAGCCCTACCCCTATAGGTTCAGTCATTTTTCAGCCCCGAATTTTCGGGGCTTTTTTATCGACTCTGTTTATGAGTCACGGCCCAATGGCACTTTCTTCGTGCTCTTATTGATTCAACGCGGTAGGTTCGGCTGTTGATGGTTTGTTTGATATTTTAACAACACCACAACTTTGTTGCTTGGTCACAATTAGTCACACAAAGATGAAACACAATCCGCTATAGTTTGCGTTCTTAGCAAACGGATGTGAAACACAATGAACAGTACTCTCTCCCCCTCTTATCGAGTGGTTCTCGTTGAAGACGATTTAGAACTCTCGGAACTGATCAAATACTTTCTCAACCACTATGAGTTTTGTGTCTCAACGGTTGCGGATGGGATTCAAGCCGTTGATCGGATTTTGGATGAGCAACCTGATTTAGTCATTCTGGATATTATGCTACCAGGGCAAAGTGGTATGGATGTCTGCCGCGCTGTCCGAGATCAATACCACGGTATGATCTTAATGCAAACGGCGTTGGATGACGATATTGATCAGGTGATGGGGTTGGAACTGGGTGCCGATGACTATGTTGTTAAGCAGGTTAAGCCCCGTTTGCTACTGTCACGTATTCGAGCTTTACTTCGAAGGCAAGCAAGAGGAAGTCAAAGTGACAAATATGAATTGTGCATAGGTAGCTTGTGGATGAATTTGCAACATCGAGCGGTATTACTTGAGCAGCAGCCCATAAAACTCACGACCAGCGAGTTTGAGCTCTTGTATCTACTCGCCCAACATGTCGGCACCATTGTCACGAGAGATGATATCGCTCAGCATGTGCGTGGTTTTGAATATGATGGTTTAGATCGCTCAATTGATCGTCGTATATCACGCTTGCGGCGTGCGCTCGGAGATGATCCTAATGAACCTAAGTTGATAAAAACGGTTCGAGGTAAAGGATATCAGCTCTGCGCTGTATCGGAAGGGAGGTGGTCATGATTCGATCTTTTTGGGTACTCTGGGTAGCTGTGTTTCTGCCGATCTTATTACTCAGTATTCCCACGCAATTTAATCCGATCCCATATCTTAGCCGCAGTATCTCTGAAGAATTTTATAAGCCTGTCTATCAGAGTAACTTTACGTTTCTATCTGAAAAATTACGTCAAGCGCCTCAAGCTGAGTGGACAACGATTATTGACGGCTATGCTAAGCATTTCAGTTACCCACTTCGATTAGAGGCATTAGACAGTTACCACGCCTCCCCAGAAGTTTATCAAGCGTTGCAAAAAGGCGAGATCATTTTCCAAGATGGTGATCCTATGGCACTTTTGCAAAGAGTGCTGAACAGTGACAAAGTGCTCTATTTCGCGATCAATGAACCGAGAGAACTCGCTGCGCTTAACCAGTCCAGAGGTACATTATACCTCGCGGTAGAAGATCTCCGTAGCCAACCTCGTAATCAATGGCAAACCAGTATTGCTGAGCAAAATAGCCGAATACCTTTAGAGTTGAGTCTATTGCGAGAGCAAGATTTGTCACCCATCGAGCGAACCAAATTGCTGGCTGATAAAGAGCAGATGACCAGTTATATCAATCAACAAGGCAGCATGATCTTATTGGCTGCGGTGGATGAGAATACGTGGTTACGCGTCGAGGACAATATTTCCTACCAAACCCAATTAAAGCTCACTACGGCTATCGGCGGTTTCTTTTTTTTAGCCATTTCTGTGGCCTTAGTTATGTGGATTTATCCTTTATGGCGAGATCTGAAACGTCTGGTAAAAACGGCGAATGAATTTGGCCAAGGAGTATTATCTCGTAGAGCGACGACATCCCGGTTGTCCGTGGTCTCTCAGCTCAGTCATTCTTTTAATAACATGGCAAATAACATCGAAAAGCTGATTGCCAGCCAAAGAACCTTAACCAACGCCGTGGCGCATGATTTACGAACACCGCTCTACCGTTTACGCTTTGCATTTGAAATGCTTGAGGATGAAGACATTGCCTTAAGCCAGAAAGAAAAATACCGCCAAGTGATTCACTCCAGTATTGAAGATCTCGATCATTTGATTAACCAGACACTTGTTTTGTCGCGCTATAACCGTATCACAGATATTCGCCATTTTTCTTATTGCCACTTTGCCGACAATTTGGTTGCAGAAGCGGAGCATTTCCAGCTTGAAAACCCGCAACTCACATTGCGTGTCAGCGTGTTGGATTCGTTGCGACAGCAAACGATATTTGTCGATAATCGAGCTTTATTGCGGGCCGTTAAAAACTTGCTGAGTAATGCCGCGCGATTTGCGCAGCAAGAGATCCATCTCTCGTTGAACGAATCTAATGGGCAACTTTTTTTGGTGGTCGAAGACGATGGCCCCGGTATTGCGCCAGATGATATTGAACGTATTTTTGAGCCCTTTACTCAAGTGAATAATCAAGAGCGTAATAGTGAAAAAGGCCATGGTCTTGGGCTGGCGATTGTCAAACAGATCACTCGTTGGCATCAAGGTAAGGTTAGAGTAAAAGTAAATGGTTCAGCATTAGGGGGCGCATGTTTTGAACTGCAATGGCCAAAGCAGATTTCGCTACCTAATGTGACCAAACTGGATACAAATGGTCAATAAACTGCTGACGATTTATTTGTATTGAGAATGCTACCTTGAATGGGTCGGTGAATCAGACCGCTCACAAGGAGTAAGCATGAATACCAAATTATTAGCGCTGTTTTTAAGCGGCGTATTTTTCTCATCTACCAGTGCCACTAAACCGATGGAATGGATCTCAGCCTTCAGCGATGGGGTCCGCTTAAATGACCAGCTCAGCCAAACCAATACGCAATCGAATGTGATGATGGATTACTCGCAACAAGATGCTGCATTGTATTTGGACGGTAGTGAAGTCGCCTTTCTTTCCATCAGTACCAGTTACCTCTTCTAATGCTTAATCACAGGAAAATATTATGTTTAAGTTAAACCAGTTGTTCGTGATCCTGAGTGTGCTCGCACTTATCGTGGGATGTAAAGCCGATGATTTGAAAGATGCGGATAAGCTGACTAAGCCTACGGTTAATGCTGGTGCTGATCAGATGTTAATACTGCCAGTAAATAGTATTACGCTGAGCGGAACGGCGAAATCTGAGTTATCAATATATGAAATTAAAACGAAGTCTTGGCGTCAAGTTTCTGGGCCTCAATCGCTTACTTTGATCAATGCAGATTCTCTGAAAGCAACGGCGTTTTATCCTACGATTGCTGGCACGTATATTTTTGAATTATCAGTCAAAGACAGTGGTGGAAGAAGCAACAGTGACCAAATGCAGGTGATCATTCAGGCGGCCGCGCAAAGCATGCAGCGAGCCTATATGCAGCAGGTTGATGTCGTTGCTTGGCAGTATGCTGATAGGAACCAAGGCATGCTGAGCTTTAGTGATTTAGATTCGGTTTCTTTAACCGAATTGGACACTCAATTAGAGCATGCGCTGACCTCACTCAATAGCGCTGCTGAGTTTGAGCTACATTTTGCCGCCAATGCTGGGGGAAATATACAAACGGCTTTGTTGTTATTAAATGCCCTTTCTGCTCAAGGAGTTCCGATTTGTTTAAGTGAAAGTTCATCTTGCCACTCTTTGGAACAAGGGTTTTTATTGCAGACTGAACTGCCAGAGAGTATCAATTGCAGTGATGCACAAAGCTGTGTTACCGCTCTACTTCAGTATATTGAGGGTTAACTAGACTACTTAGTGACGTCAGTTTATAGAGCTATGATGTAAAGAAACGAAAAAGCCAGCTCGAAAGCTGGCTTTTTATCGTTCTCAATCGAGAAAATATGGTGGAGGGGGACGGATTCGAACCATCGAAGGCGGAGCCGGCAGATTTACAGTCTGCTCCCTTTGGCCACTCGGGAACCCCTCCGGGTGTTTTCCTATTCTAAAAATAGGCTTGAATGATGTTTTCCCAACGTATCAGTCAAGGTTTCTCTTACGAGAGAATATGGTGGAGGGGGACGGATTCGAACCATCGAAGGCGGAGCCGGCAGATTTACAGTCTGCTCCCTTTGGCCACTCGGGAACCCCTCCGGGTGTTTTCCTATTCTAAAAATAGGCTTGAATGATGTTTTCCCAACGTATCAATCAAGGTTTCTCTTGCGAGAGAATATGGTGGAGGGGGACGGATTCGAACCATCGAAGGCGGAGCCGGCAGATTTACAGTCTGCTCCCTTTGGCCACTCGGGAACCCCTCCAGAGGGTTTTCATACAATGTGATTTATAGTGTTTATAACGACACTATTGGCTCACAGTATGCTTAAACAACGTTTTCCCAACGCATTGCTCAAGTGCGGAGCGCATGATAGCAAACTCGCTCTCTCTGTAAAGCCTTTTTCTTATGATTTTGAATTGAATGCTGCCTTTTTGGGCAAAGGGGGGAGGAATGGATAGTTTTGCTCTATTTATACCCTTCCCAGTTGAAGCTCCAGCGGTGTTGGCTACGTTCGCTCACCCCAATCACATAGTTTATCTATGCTCATGGGGATGAATTTACTTGCCGCCTACCTGCAACTTCAGGTTGTTTGGGTATAGCCTGTGTGTGACGCCTAAAAAGCTGCCGGAGGAGGCTAAGTTATGACGCACGTTACAGATATTTAATAAGATTTACACTCCTTGACGTTCGAGCGTCGTATAAGCAGTTACAATTCAATCAGTCTATTTATTGTTGAATAAAAACTATGAAAAACACGTCTATTCTTTCGTTAATGATGGTTACTTTGCTTACCACACCGTTAAGTGCGTTCGCTGCGCAAGCACCACAAGCCGTTGCGGTGGTCGCAGAGCGTGTGGCAACTCATCAAGTGTCTCAGTCTCTTTCACTGATTGGTAAATTAGAAGCTGAACGAGCAGTGGAGATCTCATCTGAAGTTTCGGGAAAGGTCAGTCATATTGCGATTAAAGCCAATCAAGAGGTCAAGAAAGGTCAGCTCTTAATTCAGCTTAATGATGATAAAGCCAAAGCCGCACTTTCAGAGGCTCAAGCCTATTTGAACGATGAACAGCGTAAGTTGAAAGAGTTTGAACGTTTGGTCAAACGGAACGCCATTACCCAAACGGAAATCGATGCGCAAAAAGCGAGTGTTGATATTGCTCAAGCACGTTTAGATGCAGCAAACGCAAATTTAAACGATCTGCGCATTAGCGCGCCATTTAATGGCACCGTTGGTTTTATTGATTTTAGTTTGGGCAAAATGGTCAGTGCAGGGACGGAATTGCTGACTTTAGATGACCTATCGGTGATGCAACTCGATATCCAAGTGCCAGAGCGTTACCTTTCGTTAATCAGTAAAGGTATGACGGTGACGGCGAAGAGTAATGCTTGGGCAAAAAACGAGTTTACCGGCAAAGTTGTGGGTATTGATTCTCGCATTAACCGTGAAACCTTGAATTTGCGTGTCCGTATTCATTTCGATAACCAAGATGGCAAGCTAAAACCCGGGATGTTGCTTTCTACTAAGTTGAATTTCCCAGCGATTGAAGCGCCCATTATTCCCGTTCAAGCACTCGAATATTCAGGCACTAAACGCTATGTCTATGTGATTGATAGCAATAATAAAGTAATACGCACGGAAGTTTGGCTTGGCGCGCGGATCGACAATCAAGCGGTGATTGATAAAGGTTTAGCCATTGGCGATAAGATTGTGGTGCAAGGCATCGTGAATATGAGAAACGGCATTGTCGTTACTGAAGTCAATGTGGATGGCTCACCGATACAAAAGGATGACAAATAATGTGGTTATCCGATGTTTCAGTGAAGCGCCCTGTGGCGGCGGTGGTATTAAGCTTACTGTTGTGCGTTTTTGGTCTAGTGTCATTTTCTAAGCTTTCGGTCCGGGAAATGCCTGATATTGAAAGCCCGGTGGTTTCAATCAGTACTCGCTATGCAGGGGCTTCAGCTACCATCATTGAAAGCCAAATCACTTCTGTATTGGAAGATCAACTGGCAGGCATTAGCGGGATTGATGAAATTGAATCCACCACGCGTAATGGCATGTCACGGATTACTGTTACATTTGAACTGGGTTACGATCTCAATACTGGTGTGAGCGATATCCGCGACGCCGTTGCGAGAGCGCAGCGCTCATTACCCGATGAAGCAGATGATCCAACTGTATTCAAAAATAATGGCTCTGGTGAAGCTTCTTTGTACATTAATCTCAGTTCTTCAGAGATGGATCGAACCCAACTGACCGATTATATCGAACGAGCTTTGATTGACCGTTTTAGTTTAATCTCTGGCGTCAGTTCTGTGGATGTGTCTGGTGGCCTTTATAAGGTGATGTATGTCAAGCTCAAGCCGAATCTGATGGCTGGGCGTGGTGTCACGACTTCTGATATATCAAGTGCATTGCGCAGTGAAAATATTGAAAGCCCGGGCGGGGAAGTGCGTAACGATTCGACAGTAATGTCGGTGCGTACCGACCGAGCGTACAAAACGGCTCAAGATTTTGACTATTTGGTGGTTAAGCGCGCAAGTGACAATTCGCCGATTTACTTAAAAGATGTCGCGGATGTCTTCATCGGCGCTGAGAACGAAAACTCAACCTTCAAAAGCGACGGTGTGGTTAATGTGAGCATGGGCATTGTGCCACAGTCAGATGCTAACCCCTTGGATGTGGCGCAGCGTGTCCATCAAGAAGTCGATAATATTCAGCAGTTTCTACCCAAAGGAACGCGCTTGGCCATTGACTACGACTCGACCGTCTTTATTGATCGCTCAATTTCGGAAGTGTATAGCACACTGTTTATCACGGGTGGTTTAGTAATTTTGGTACTGTACATTTTTATCGGCCAAGTTCGGGCAACGCTAATCCCAGCCGTTACTGTGCCAGTATCATTGATCTCTTCTTTTATTGCCGCTTATTATTTCGGATTCTCTATTAACCTTATCACCTTGATGGCGCTGATTCTTTCCATCGGTTTGGTTGTTGATGATGCGATTGTGGTGGTGGAAAATATATTTCATCACATAGAACAGGGAGAGAAGCCACTGCTGGCGGCTTATAAAGGGACGCGCGAAGTCGGCTTTGCCGTGATTGCCACCACATTGGTATTAGTGATGGTCTTTTTACCGATCTCTTTTATGGACGGTATGGTCGGCCTGTTGTTCACCGAGTTCTCTGTACTTTTGGCCATGTCGGTTCTCTTTTCATCGCTAATAGCGTTAACTTTAACGCCCGTTCTCGGTAGCAAGATTTTAAAGGTCAATGTCAAACCAAACCGTTTTAATCGTTTTGTTGATCGTGTTTTTGGCCGTTTAGAAGCGGGTTACAAATCCTCTTTACGTTTTGCTATCAGTTGGAAATGGGCTGCACCGCTCGTCATCCTTGCATGCGTTGGTGGTAGTTATTTTCTGATGCAGAAAGTGCCTTCTCAGCTTACGCCTTCAGAAGATCGCGGCGTTATTTTTGCCTTTGTGCGCGGAGCGGATGCGACCAGTTATAACCGGATGTCGGCCAATATGGATCTTGTTGAGCAGCGGTTAATGCCTTTGGTTGGCAAAGGTTTTCTCAAGTCGTTTAGTATTCAATCGCCCGCGTTCGGTGGGCAAGCGGGTGATCAGACGGGTTTTGTTATCATGATTTTGGATGACTGGAACGAACGAAGCATCACCGCTCAACAAGCATTAGGGCAGGTCAAAAAAACGCTAACGGGAATTCCCGATGTACGAGTTATGCCCTTTATGCCCGGCTTTCGTGGTGGCTCTAACGAGCCTGTTCAGTTTGTGTTAGGTGGGTCAGACTATCCTGAACTCAAAAAATGGGCTGAATTGTTAAAAACGGAAGCTGAAAATTCCCCCTTTATGGAAGGAGCTGACACCAATTATTCCGAAAAGACACCTGAACTGGTGGTGACGATTGATAGGCAGCGTGCCGCGGAATTGGGGATCAGTGTCGCGGATATTTCAGATACGTTAGAAGTGATGCTCGGCGGGAAGAGTGAAACCAGCTTTGTTGAGCGTGGCGAAGAGTATGATGTTTATCTCCGTGGGGACGAAAATAGCTTCAATAACGCCTCCGATTTAAGCCAGATCTACATGAGAACCGCATCTGGTGAGCTTGTTACACTGGATGCACTTGCGAAAGTGGAAGAAGTGGCATCATCGATCCGCTTGTCTCATTACAATAAGCAAAAGGCGATCGCGGTTACTGCAAATTTATCGGCTGGTTACACGTTGGGAGAAGCGCTTGATTTTCTTGACAAGAAAGCGATAGAGATACTTCCTAGTGATATTTCCGTTAGTTACTCAGGTGAGTCAAAAGATTTTAAAGAAAACCAATCGAGCGTAGCCATTGTATTTGCGTTAGCGCTGCTTGTCGCCTATTTGGTACTTGCCGCCCAATTTGAAAGTTTTATCAACCCGTTAGTGGTGATGTTGACGGTGCCGATGGGTGTGTTTGGCGGCTTTCTTGGTCTATCAATTATGGGACAAGGTATCAACATCTATAGCCAGATTGGGATGATTATGCTGATCGGTATGGTGACCAAAAATGGCATTTTGATCGTTGAATTTGCCAACCAGTTGCGTGATAAGGGGGTTGAGTTTGAAAAAGCAATTATTGATGCTTCAGCAAGGCGCTTACGGCCAATCATGATGACCGCCTTTACTACTTTAGCAGGTTCCATCCCATTAATTATCTCGACAGGAGCAGGCTATGAAAGCCGAGTTGCGGTGGGTACGGTGATTTTCTTCGGTATGGGTTTTGCCACTTTAGTCACTCTGTTTGTTATCCCTGCTATGTATCGTTTGGTCTCGGCATCAACACGCTCTCCTGGGCATGTGGAAGCTGAACTTAACCAAGAACTGCTGCACGATGTTAAATCCAGAAGTGTGCACTGATTAATGTACCAAGAGCCTGCGCCCTGCAGGCTCTTCTTTGTTCACCGCTCACACCTATTCCATTCACCGTTATCTATGCCCATTAGATGAACTCACATACGGTCGACCAGTCGAGTTAGCACATCAAGTTATTTGAATATAAAAGCAAGATATCAAATGGTTAATGTGGTTAATGCCATATTCGATAATCTATCAAAATAGCCAGATCTTTTTTCCTATTTAAATCTTAGGTATTAATTATAGATAGACTCAATTTTGAGACACACATTGCAATGCACCTTGCGATACTCTATCCACCTCTTTAATACAGAGACAAAATGAAGTGAATGCATCAGTAATGGCCATGGAAAATAAAAAACTCTCTATTCTCATCGTATGTATGGGAAATATATGCCGTTCACCGCTTTCTGAAGCTGTTTTGAGCCAAAAAGCGCAACAACAAGGAATTAATTTATTTGTTGAAAGCGCTGGTACTGTGAATTATCAAGTGGGCCGAAAACCAGATCCCAAAGCAATATCTGTCGCTGAGCAGCGTGGCTATTCAATGTCAAATTTAAGAGCAAGGCAGGTTTGTTCTGAGGATTTCGAAAAATTTGATCTTATTTTTGCCTTAGATAAAGCCAACTTAGCGGATCTCATTGACATTTGTCCTGCTAGACATAAAGAGAAACTTTCACTGTTTCTATCGCATAGTCACATCGGTGTCACGGAAGTCCCTGATCCTTACAAAGGAAATATTCATATGTTTGAACGGGTTTTGGAACTGATAGAGAGCGGGGCTCAAGGGATCATCGAACATATATCTAAACAATATCAATTAAAGGAAAGTGCAATGAAACTTTGTGTGTAACACATAGAAAGTTTTATATGACTTTTTGATTACCCACCCCCAAAAAAAACAACAGTTTGACAATTTATTTCTACTCATCGTTTATAGGTAGATGATTAAATATGGGTGGTTAATAAGTTTCATCTTATATACATAAAGCAAAAAATGTGAAGAAAATGCGCATTCTAGAGGCGATATCTAGTGGCGGTAGCGTATTTAACCGTTGCTATTCACCATTTTATCTACCTTTTTTGAAGACATAGCGTTGAGCAGTTTGTTCTTAAAAGTCATTTAGTTTAGCCCAAGGAAATAAATAAAGTGAAAAAAATACTCATTGCGTTTGGTACACGACCTGAAGCAATAAAAATGGCGCCTCTAGTTCATCAACTTAAACAAGATAACCGTTTCGATACAAAAGTATGTGTCACTGGCCAGCACAGGGAAATGCTTGACCAGGTTTTAGAGTTGTTTGAAGTGGTGCCTGATTTTGATCTTAATATCATGGAACCAGGGCAAACACTAACGACAGTAACGACTAAAATCTTGAACGGTATGGAAACGGTTCTAAAAGACTTTCAACCAAACATCGTCTTAGTGCATGGCGATACCGCTACAACGTTTGCGACTTCACTTGCTTGTTATTATCAGCAAATTTCAGTCGGCCACGTTGAGGCTGGGTTACGCACCGGCAATATTTATTCCCCTTGGCCTGAAGAAGCGAACCGTAAGCTTACGGGTGCATTGACTCACTACCATTTCGCACCAACGGCAACATCTCAACAAAATTTATTGGATGAAAATTATTGCCTCGAGAACATCCATATTACTGGGAATACCGTCATTGACGCCTTGTTTATGATCCGTAACAAGATTCACAACGAGCAAGATCTCAATGCTACGCTGGCACACCAGTTTCCGATGCTTGATAACAATAAAAAACTCATTCTTGTTACAGGCCACCGTCGTGAAAGTTTTGGTGATGGATTTGAGCGTATTTGTGAAGCCTTATCCATCACAGCAAAGCGTCACCCTGACTGTCAAATTCTTTATCCGGTACATCTTAATCCGAATGTTCAAGAGCCCGTCAATCGTCTTTTAAAAGGCATTGAAAACATTTTCTTAGTGGATCCACAACAGTATTTGCCCTTTGTCTATTTGATGGACAGAGCACACATCATCTTAACCGATTCCGGTGGTATTCAAGAAGAGGCACCGTCGCTAGGGAAGCCTGTATTAGTGATGAGAGACACCACCGAACGACCTGAAGCGGTAAGCGCGGGTACCGTCAAGCTGGTTGGGACTAACACACAACTGATTTGTGAAGAGTTAGACCAGTTGCTTAGTGATGAGCGCGCTTACCAACTCATGAGTCAAGCACACAATCCATACGGTGATGGCAAAGCCTGTCAACGTATCGCCGACATTCTAGCAAGATAAGATTTAAGGAAAATAAGATGTTTAATAAAGTCTCTGTGATTGGTTTAGGGTATATCGGCTTGCCAACGGCTGCCGTTATTGCTTCGCGCGGTATTGAAGTGATTGGCGTAGATGTCAATCAACACGCTGTCGATACAATCAACAAAGGTGAAATTCACATTGTCGAACCGGATTTAGATATCGTAGTTCGAAGTGCAGTGATGACTGGCAAACTAAAAGCAACCGTGACAGCTGAACCAGCTGATGCTTTCTTAGTGGCGGTACCCACACCATTTAAAGGTGACAATCACGAGCCTGATCTTAGCTATATAGAAGCCGCGGCCAAAGCGATTGCACCAGTTCTGGAAAAAGGCAATTTGGTGGTATTGGAAAGTACTTCCCCTGTCGGTGCGACAGAAAAGCTTTCCGCATGGCTAGCAGAGGCTCGTCCTGATTTAACTTTCCCACAGCATAAAGGTGACACGGCTGACATTAAGGTAGCGCATTGCCCAGAGCGAGTTTTACCGGGTTATGTACTACAAGAATTAGTCAGTAATGACCGAGTGATTGGTGGCATGAGTAAATCGTGTAGCGAGAAAGCGATGGCTCTGTATAAAACCTTTGTTAAAGGTGAATGCATCATCAGCAACTCTCGTACGGCGGAGATGGCGAAATTAACAGAAAACTCCTTTCGCGACGTCAATATTGCATTCGCGAACGAACTTTCCCTTATTTGTGAGAAATTAAAAATCAATGTTTGGGAATTAATTAAATTGGCCAACCGCCACCCTCGGGTCAACATATTAAACCCAGGACCAGGTGTTGGCGGGCACTGTATTGCAGTTGACCCTTGGTTTATTGTTAACAGCTGCCCAGAAGAAGCAAAACTGATTGCTGCTGCTCGTCATGTTAATGATGGTAAACCACACTGGGTCGTTGATCAGGTAAAACAAGCCGCAGATCAGTTCAAAAAGCCTGTTATTGCCTGCTTAGGTTTGGCCTTTAAAGCCGATATTGATGATTTACGTGAAAGCCCAGCTTTAGACATCACTTTGCATTTAGCACAAGACAATATTGGACAAATTCTAGCGGTAGAGCCAAATATCCACCAATTACCGGGTAAGCTAACAGAACATGATGTTGAACTAGTCTCGCTAGAGCGTGCTTTAGAGTTAGCCAATATCGTTGTGGTGCTGGTTGATCACCGAGATTTTAAAGAAGCAGATAAAACGGCGTTTGCCAAGAAAGTAGTGATTGATACTAGAGGTGTGGTTGCTTGAGTTCAGCATTCGATCTAATTAAAGCTGATCTGTATCGTCATACAGGAAAGTTGTCGACGGGGTTACTCATCAAGAATCTGATGTTTAACCCTGGTTTTAAGTATATGTTTTGGTTGCGATTATGCCGAAGTGAAAATCGTTTATTACGTTCATTTGCTAGGCTAATGCATAAAAATTTATCCATTAGGTACCAAATACAAATACCGAAAGAAACCGATGTTGGCCCAGGGTTATACCTAGGGCATGGTACTGGGATAATTATCAACAGTACCGCGAAGATTGGCGCCAATTGTAATTTAAGCCCCTTCACTGTAATTGGCTCAAACCAAGGACAAGCGGCTACGATCGGTGATTATGTGTACATCGGTCCTCATGTCTCGATAGTCGAAGATGTTACGATTGGCAATGGAGCGGTTGTAGGGGCTGGTGCTGTGGTTATTCGTGATGTTCCTGAAAATGCGGTCGTTGTTGGAAATCCGGGGCGAGTCATTAAAACGGAAAATAATCGAGCCTATATTGGCCATCCTGTGCAGTTGGATAATAAGCTATGAAAAAAGTACTTCTCATCATGCCTCTTTCAACTCTTAACTGGGGAGAGAAAAATGCAGGTGGGGTAGATTCTGTATGTCAGATGTTGGTTCGTGAGTTAGCCTCTAAAACTCAACCTTCAAAATATCGCTATCGCGTCTTGGCTTTTGATCCTAGCAGTCAAGAGCAATATACCGGTAGTCCAATTATTCTCTCTGAACAGGTAGAAGTTATCTTTGCACCTGCTAATGAATCACGTATAGGGATACCCTTACCCGGAATATTGACAGGATGGTTACGAGTAAGAGAACAAATCTCAAATTACAAGCCTGACATAGTACATGGACATATGAATAGTTGGATGATTTGGCTCGGAGGTAGGTCTAAGAATATTGTAACTCTTCATTCTTATCGGAAAATAGCAAGAAAACCAGTATCAACGACTAATGATTTTTTATATGAAAAAATAATCCCGTTTTTAAGTAAATATTTTGTTGATGCTTTCACTTGCGTTGGAAATGAGCTGGGTGAGGC
>NZ_CAWNMS010000068.1:0-19465 GCF_963875605.1 Vibrio sp. V04_P4A5T148 | reverse complement strand
GAAGAACATTGAATGTGTGAATGAGAACGAAACAGCTTTCCGAATTAAGAAATTTGCTTGGCGACCATAGCGTTGTGGACCCACCTGATTCCATGCCGAACTCAGAAGTGAAACACAACAGCGCCGATGGTAGTGTGGGGTCTCCCCATGTGAGAGTAGGACATCGCCAGGCTTTGAATATTGTCTAACCAGACACGCTGCGGAGCGGTAGTTCAGTTGGTTAGAATACCGGCCTGTCACGCCGGGGGTCGCGGGTTCGAGTCCCGTCCGCTCCGCCACTTATTAAGAGCCTCAGCAGTCACGTTGAGGCTTTCTTCAATGAGTAAGATAAAGTTTTAGGGGTGTAGCTCCAACTGGCAGAGCAGCGGATTCCAAATCCGCGTGTTGGGAGTTCGAATCTCTCCACCCCTGCCATCTATCAAGCCTCCGCAGAAATGCTGAGGCTTTTTGCTATTTTTCATCTCCTTATTATTTTTTAGAACATTCCTGTTCTTCAATAACTTCAATAAAAGTATCGCCCCCATACTGCATTAAACCGATCTTTTCTGTGCTAATTTTAAGTTTGCATTTTTACGGCATCAGTAGGTAATGCTTGCTAAGATAGTGGCAATATCCTCGTAGGGAAAAATATAAGATGAATCCAGTCATTGAAACTATTCTTGCACATCGTTCTATCCGATCTTTTACCGATCAGAAGATAACTCCAGATCAGCTGAGTACAATTATTTCTGCTGGTATTGCGGCATCATCATCGAGCCTATTACAGGTTAATTCAATCATTCGTGTTACGGATAAAGATAAACGCGAGCAGTTGGCTATACTGGCGGGCAACCAAGCTTATGTTGCAAGCGCTGCTGAGTTTTTAGTGTTCTGCATTGACTACCAACGTCATTACGCCATTAATCCTGAAGTAAAACCAGAGCTGATTGAACTCACTTTGATTGGCGCTGTAGACGCTGGGATCATGGCACAAAACTGTTTATTGGCGGCAGAATCGATGGGATTGGGTGGTGTTTATATTGGCGGCTTAAGAAATTCACCTAAAGAAGTGGATGAGTTATTAGAGCTTCCTCCATATTGCGCAGTGTTATTTGGTATGTGTTTGGGGTATCCGGCTCAGAATCCACAACTAAAACCTCGTTTATCTCCTGAGGTAATTGTTCATGAGAATACCTACCATGCTTTGAGTTATGCTGAAATAGAGCAATATGATGAGACGATGAGGGCTTATTATCAGACGCGTTCTTCCAATACCAAGCAAGCGGCTTGGTCTACAGAGGTAACGGCTAAATTAGCACAAGAATCTCGACCTCATATGTTGAACTATCTCAACAGTAAAGGCTTAGCACACCGATAAAAAAGAGCCCAATCTTAACGATTGGGCTCTTTTACAATGATTAGGCTAAACCTTGAATAACGACGAATTTTTCAAGTAGTTGATGTTCAGTTTCTATGTGTTCTGGATCGGTAATGATGCAGTTTGTTATCGGACATACGGATTGACAGGTGGGCTTGTCATAATGTCCTTTGCATTCAGTACATAGATTAGGATCAATTTCATAGATCCGGTTGCCCATAGAGATCGCGCCATTTGGGCATTCCGGATCACACATATCACAGTTAATGCATTTACTGGTGATCAATAATGCCATAACTACTTGCCTACGGGATTACGAGTATCTTGGCCAGCATTCAAGTTACGCATTAACAGAGCAAAGTTTAAATCCAACTCTTCAGGAACCGGGATATAAACAAAGTGACCGTTTCCTTTTGCGTCATCAACAGTTTCACCTTTGCGGTTTTCCATTGCTTCAAGTCTGAAGACAACATTCCCTTTTGGAGTCATCAGCTCTAAACTATCACCTAAGATAAACTTGTTTTTAACTTCAACTTCAGCCATTCCACCACGACGTTTACCCGTAAATTCGCCAACAAATTGCTGTGAATCTGAGACTGAATAGCCATAGTCGTAGTTTTGATAAGTATCGTGTGTATGGCGTCGCAAGAAACCTTCGGTATAGCCACGGTGTGCAAGGCTTTCTAAAGTGCCCATCAGGCTTTCATCAAATGGTTTACCTGCAACTGCGTCATCAATTGCTTTGCGGTACACTTGAGCTGTACGAGCGCAATAATAGAAAGATTTAGTACGGCCTTCTATTTTTAATGAATGCACGCCCATTTTCGTCAATCGTTCTACATGCTGTACGGCTCGTAGATCTTTTGAGTTCATAATGTAGGTGCCATGTTCGTCTTCAAAAGCGGCCATCTTCTCTTCTGGACGATGGCTTTCTGAAAGCAAAACCACATCATCAATCGGTTTGCCTAAACCAAGTGTATTATCAGGGCGCTCTTCTTGTATCTCGATAGTTTGAACTGCTGCTGGATCAAATTTCTCGACAATTTGACCTGTTTCGTCTTCTTTGGCTGATTCAACTTTGTATTCCCAACGACATGCATTGGTGCATGTTCCTTGGTTTGGATCACGTTTATTAATGTAGCCAGACAATAGACAGCGACCTGAATAAGCCATGCATAATGCGCCATGAACAAAAATTTCGAGTTCGGTCGTTGGACATTGCTCACGAATTTCTTCAATTTCTTCCAACGAAAGTTCGCGTGATAGAATCACTCGTTCAACGCCTTGTGATGCCCAGAACTTAACTGTTGCCCAGTTAACAGCATTGGCTTGAACTGAAAGGTGAATAGGCATTTCAGGAAATGCTTCACGAACCATCATGATAAGCCCAGGGTCAGACATAATGAGCGCATCTGGTCCCATTTCAACCACAGGCTTTAGATCTCGGATGAATGTCTTAAGTTTTGAGTTGTGGGGTTGAATATTACAAACCACGTACAATTTTTTACCCAAAGCATGTGCTTCATCGATACCGATTTGCAGGTTTTCATGGTTAAATTCGTTGTTGCGTACACGAAGGCTATAACGAGGTTGGCCGGCATAAACGGCATCTGCACCGTAAGCAAACGCATAACGCATGTTTTTTAGACTGCCCGCCGGTGATAGTAGCTCGGGGACAAAAGGGGTATGTGTGCTCATTGTTTTTCTCTAATCTGATCTCAAGTCAGGCCAATACCACCTGATGGTATTGGAGGGGCGCAAATTTTACGTTAAAAATAACCTTATGCCTAGTAGGGATCGTAAGTGATACAAAAAAGCCCAACACTTTTAAGGGCATTGGGCTTTTGCATGATGCTTTTGTTAAGCGTTCGGGTGAGGAAGGCCGCCGAGAACGTCAAATAAGTTAGGCAAAAATGCCGACATTTCACCACACATTAATGAGAAATCGGCATCAAAGCGAGCCGCTTGCTCTTCTCGTGGAATATCTTCATTTTGTTCTTTGAGCTCATCGCTAAATGCCAAACGCTTAATGCTACAATCTTCAGCCAGAATAAAGCTCAGGCGATCTTGCCAGTTCAATGCCAGTTTAGTGACGACTTTATTGGCTTCAATATGGCTTAAGATCTCATCGCTTGTCAGTTCTTGTTTCTTACAACGGATCACTGCGCCATCTTCTAATAACGACTTTAATTCAGCTTCATCCAACAAGCTAAACCCTGGTGGCAGTTCGCCACTTTTAACCCACTGAGTAAGTGTTGTTTCTACCGCTTGTTCTGGGATCGCAGGTACTACGGGTAGGCTACCCATGGTTTTGCGTAGCAGCGCCAAAACGTCTTCAGCTTTTTTGTAGCTTGCGGCATCGACTAAAATGAAGCCTTGCTTGGGTAGGATAAGCACAAAGGTGAGATTGCTGCGGCTAAATGCTCTAGGTAGGAGATCGATAACAATATCTTCCTTGAGGCTTTCCTTCTCCTTTTTCTTGAGAGGTCGCCCTTCTTCCACTTCCATCGCTTCAACTTTGGCATTCAAAGAATCTTTAATGACCGAAGCAGGTAACATCTTTTCTTCTTTTTTCGCGCAGATCAGAATACGGTCTTCAGAAACGTGGGTCATCATGTCGCCGTGTTTACCCATTGCGTTAACCCAACCAAATTTTTGCTTATCTTGGCTGCCGCATGGCGTAAAACGAAATTCGGCCAGTTGTTTTTCGAGCTGATCGGCGTTGAATTCTACATCGCGATTAACACGATAAACCATACAGTTTTTAAACCACATATTCTTTCTCTTACTTAATTAGAAGACGCAACATGATAGGGGATTTGAAAGCTAAAGTCTTAAATCAATTTCAAAATATAATCATGAACTTGATAAGAAACTTATATGAAAAATTGTTTGCAAAGGTCACAAAAGTGTCATAATTGTTTCCCATAATGCATAGCGTTGATTACATAGAAAGGTTATTCAAATGTCTAGAAGGATTCTGGTTGTTGAAGACGAAGCACCCATTCGCGAAATGTTGTGTTTCGTGCTTGAGCAAAAAGGTTATCAAGCTGTTGAAGCGGAAGATTACGACACGGCGGTGAGTAAACTGGCTGAACCCTTTCCCGATCTTGTGTTATTAGATTGGATGTTGCCCGGCGGGAGTGGTATCAACTTTATTAAGCATATGAAGCGTGAAGAATTAACACGCAACATTCCTGTTGTGATGTTAACCGCCCGTGGTGAAGAAGAAGATAAAGTTCGCGGTCTTGAAGTGGGTGCGGATGATTACATAACCAAACCTTTTTCGCCTAAAGAGTTGGTAGCTCGTTTGAAAGCGGTTATCCGGCGCGTCACACCGACAGCACTGGAAGATGTGATCGACGTGCAAGGATTGAAGTTAGATCCTGTCTCTCATCGAGTAACGGCTAATGATAATGCCTTAGAGATGGGGCCGACGGAATTCAAAATGCTACACTTCTTTATGACGCACCAAGAACGCGTCTATAGCCGTGAGCAGTTATTGAACAATGTGTGGGGTACCAATGTTTATGTTGAAGACCGCACGGTCGATGTTCATATACGCCGTCTGAGAAAAGCGTTAGAAGAGGCTGGCCACGATAAATTAATTCAAACAGTACGTGGTGCCGGTTATCGCTTTTCATCCAGAACATAAAGGATTAATTAAGGTACGAAATGGTTGAACGTTTAACGTGGAAAAGGCTGGCTTGGGAGCTGGCTTTTTTTTACTCTCCTTGGATTATCGTTGGCTGGATCTTTGGCCATATGGCTTGGCTGCTGCTAGCGGCTACGGCGTTGCAACTGATTTGGCATTTGCATAACCAAATGCGTTTGTCGGCTTGGTTATGGGATGAAAAACGTTTAACGCCGCCTTCCGGGACTGGAAATTGGGAATACCTGTTTAATGGGATTTACCGTTTACAGCAACGCCAACGTAAAAAACGCAAAGAACTGACCAATTTGATCCGCCGCTTTCGTAACGGGGCTGAATCGCTACCCGATGCGGTGGTTGTGTTCCGTGACGAAGGGAACATTGTTTGGTGTAACCGACTTGCACAACACCTGCTCGGTTTTCGCTGGCCAGACGATGCAGGTCAACCTATCTCAAATTTATTGCGCGCCCCTGATTTTATCAAATATCTGCAAAAAGATGATTTCACAGAACCGCTTGAAATGCGCTCTCCGCTTAATGTTGAGCGCATGTTAGAGCTGCGTATTGTACCTTACACAGAAGGTGAGCATTTGATGGTTGTGCGTGATGTCACTCAGTTGAAACAGTTAGAAGGCATGCGCCGAAATTTCTTTGCTAACGTTTCTCATGAACTGAGAACGCCGATGACGGTGTTGCAAGGGTATCTTGAGATGACAGAAGACCCTGACATGCTGGTAGGGCCGATGTGGCCTAAGGCACATGGAGTGATGACTGAGCAGTTAAACCGTATGAACAGTTTAGTCAATCAACTGCTGACGTTGTCAAAAATTGAAGCGGCGCCAATGCATGAGCTGGATGAAGTGGTTGATGTTCCGGCTATGTTGGAAGTACTTGAAAAAGAAGCGATCAGTTTAAGTGGCGATCATCATCACCGACTGCATTTTGATGTCGATAAGCGACTTAAAGTATTGGCCGATGAAGATCAACTGCGCAGTGCTATATCAAACCTTGTTTATAACGCCGTCAAATATACGCCTCCGGGAGCGGAAATTAATGTGCGTTGGTATCAAAACGCGCAAGGTGCTTGTTTAGACGTGGTGGATAAAGGGGAAGGGATTGAGCCACAGCATTTACATCGTTTAACGGAACGTTTTTATCGTGTCGATAAAGCACGTTCGCGAGATACTGGAGGAAGTGGGCTTGGGCTCGCGATTGTTAAGCATGCATTGTCACATCATGACACGCATTTGCAGATTCACAGTGAAGTGGGTGTTGGCAGCAAATTCTCTTTTATTTTGCCTAAACGTTTGGTTGTGCTGTCATGATACATCGCATATTTACAGACTTTCTCTATTTTTACTTGCTGGTTACCACGAACGCCGTGATCGCTCAGCCGTTCGTGGATTACTCAAAAACTAACGGTGTTGCAGGTAGTTTACTTTCTGTGGGGTCAGACACTCTTTCAGGAATGACGACGCTCTGGGTTGAAGAGTTTAAGACGATCTACCCCAATATCAATGCTCAAGTTCAAGCCTCAGGTTCTTCCACTGCTCCTCCTGCTTTAACTGAAGGAACGGCGCAATTTGGCCCAATGAGTCGCCCGATGCGTGGTCGTGAGATTGAAGCATTTGAACGCGCTCACGGTTATAAGCCGACGGCATTGCGGGTTGCGATAGATGCCATTGGTATTTTTGTACATCGAGATAATTCAATCAAAGGGCTTAATTTTACTCAATTAGATAGTATTTTCTCATCCACGTTGCGCTGCGGTGCTACACAACCGACCAATACTTGGGCGCAATTGGGCGTTGATGAGGATTGGGCCAAGCGGGGAATTCAACTGTTTGGCCGAAATTCGGTGTCGGGAACCTATGGCTATTTCAAACAAAACGCACTATGTGGTGGCGATTTCAAAAAGGGAGTAAACGAGCAGCCGGGATCGGCATCGGTTGTACAATCGGTTGCTTCATCGATCAATACTATCGGTTATTCTGGTGTTGGTTATCAGGTTTCTGGTGTGAAATTGATTCCGATAGCCAAACAAGGCGATCAGTTTATTGCCGCAAGTTATGAAAATATTCTATCAGGTGCTTATCCGTTATCTCGCTATTTGTATGTGTATGTGAATAAACATCCTAATCAGGATCTGCCACCCATGCAGCGCGAATTTATCCGTTTCATTTTTTCTAAGCAAGGACAAGCGATTGTTGGGAAAGATGGTTATGTGCCTGTCAGTGCCGAGTTTGCTCTGCAAGAACTAGCTAAAGTGGGCATAAAATAACGAGCTGTTCGCTCGCTATTTTTAATCAAACCCAATTCAAATTAAACATTGAGCTGCCAACCGACACTTCTCCAATACTGTTGTTCGCACATCAGATCCGCATGTAATAATTTATTATTTTCTAACCAATTGGCGTCTTCACATTCTAGTTTCCACTCATCATCTTTTGCGCTGAGCGTTAACTCAGGAAGAGGATCATCATTACGTTGGCTATTGACAACAATCGCTAAACGCAACACGCGGATGAGGCCAATGATGTGCTTTTTCTTAAACAAGGTGAAATCATTCATTTCTTGCAGCTTGAGGGATTTGCGTTGAAAGCGCGCTAAGGTCGATAGCACTTGCTGTTGCTCGCTGTTAAAACCGGGCATGTTGGTGTGACGCAGAATATAAGCAGAGTGTCGGTGAAAGCCTTGTAAGTTGATGCTCAATCCCACCTCATGCAATAACGCTCCCCATTCCAAAAGATCAAACAGTTCGCTGCCTTTTTTCAATCCTAGCTCTGGGGTCACATTCTGTAGAAACTCTTTTGCATGGCCTTTGACTTTAGCGGCATGCTCTAAGTCGACTAGATGCTTCATCGCGAGGTTTTCAGTGGTGCGTAAACGGATATCGGAATACTTGAACCGATCTTCCATCTCATAAAGCAAACCTTCTCGTAATGCACCATCAGAAAAATGCATCTCTTTCACACGCAGCGATTTTAAAACCGCGCTTAAAATGGCAACTCCCGCAGCAAAAACGGGTTTTCTATCGTCAGTCAATGCGCTGAGTTCGATCTCATCAATACTTTGCCATTCACAGAGTTTTTCAATGAGTTTATTGACTCGCTCAAGCGTGATGATGCCATCATCAAAGCCCAAACCAATCAGTACTTCGTGAATGGCTTTGATGGTTCCTGACGAGCCGAAGGCGACTTCCCACCCTTTTTTGCGATATTTCGCCGCAATAGATTCGATTTTTTGCTCGGCGGCTAATATCGCATGAGCGAAGTTTCTGCTTGAAAGCCTACCATCAGCGAAGTAACGGTCGGTATAGCTGACGCATCCCATTTGCTTGCTATTGATTAGGTCTGGATCAAACCCTTGGCCAATCACCATCTCGGTACTACCGCCACCGATATCCACCACCAACATAGACGCTGCTTGAGGTTGAGTATGTGCCACACCTAAATAAATTAAGCGTGCTTCCTCAGCTCCGGGAATGATTTCAATAGGGAAAGGCAGTACCTGTTTGGCTCGTTGCAAGAATGTATGAGCATTATTGGCTTGACGCAGTGTATGCGTGGCCGCGATACGCACGTTTTCAGGTTCGAAACCTTGCAACCGCTCGGCAAACATCGCTAAGCATTCAAGTCCTCGCTCTATGGCATCGGCATCCAAATTTTTTTGTTCATCTAACCCAGCCGCCAAGCGTACACGTTGCTTATGGCGGCTCACCAGTTGCAGATCTTGATCGACGACTTTGGCCACCACCATATGAAAGCTGTTAGAGCCTAAATCGATGGCCGCAATATCGCGAATAGTATTAGTTGGGTTGATTGTCATGTAAGGGTTCTTTGCTCTTTCTGGTCTGTCTTTCTACATTCTTAAGATAGTCGTAGATGGCAAATTGTGAACGCACTTTTTTACGGTTACCACGTTCTACATAATTATTGCTCATCTCTTTGTCTATCCAGCGCGCTTTCACTGTATCGGTAAATTGTAAATTCATAATGTCAATCATACGCTGTTTCAAACGTGGGTCACGAATTGGTGTCGTTACTTCGATACGATGATCGATATTGCGCGTCATCCAGTCGGCAGAGGAGATATACACCAGCGGGTTGCCATCATTGTGCGTAATAATGACACGAGGGTGTTCCAAAAAGCGATCAACGATGCTGATGATTTTGATATTGTCACTCACGCCCTCAATTCCCGGAACCAGCGAACACATGCCCCGGACGATCATCTTAATTTGTACGCCTGCGCTGCTTGCGCCATACAGTTTATTGATCAACCCTTTATCCACTAAGTTATTTAACTTTAAAGTGATTGCGGCTTTTTTGCCAAGTTTCACATTGGCGATTTCACTGTCGATTAATCGATAAAGCTGAATACGAGAGTTTCTTGGCGACACAATGAGATGGCTAAATTTAACTGGTCGGTAAGGGTTTTCAATATAGCCAAACACGTTTCGTACTTCGGTAGCAATTTCATTGTCGGCGGTTAGTAGTGAAAAGTCCGTATAGATACGGGCGGTTTTTTCATGGAAGTTGCCCGTGCCTATGTGTGCGTAGCGAACGATGTTGTCCTGTTCTTTGCGGCTAATGAGCAGCAATTTAGAGTGAATTTTTAATCCGGGAGCACCGAAAATTACTTGGACCCCCGCTTCGGTTAAAATACGTGACCATTCAATGTTGGCTTCTTCATCAAACCGTGCTTGTAACTCAACTACTACCACCACCCGTTTGCCATTGTGTACCGCATCGACGAGCGAGTTCATTAGGCGAGAATCTTTGGCAACACGATAAATATTAATTTTGATGCTGATCACTTTGGGATCAAACGACGCTTGTCTTACCAACTCGGTAATGTGTTCAAATGAGTGGTAAGGATAGTGAAGTAGAATATCCTGAGCGCGAATCGCATCAAATGCATTGGCAAAACCTTCAAAGTCAGCACATTGCATGGGTGGTAGCGGCTTGTTCTCTAAATAGTCACGCCCCACGTTTGGGAACCCAATAAAATCTTTAAAGTTATGGTAACGACCACCAGGAAGAAGGCTATCATAGTGCGATATTTTGAGTTTTTCGCACAAGAATTTAAGCATTTTTGTCGGCATTTCGCGTTCATAAACAAAGCGTACGGGCATAGCACTTAAGCGTTGATTCAACCCTTCGGACATCTGTTCTAACAAACTGTATTCGACTTCCCGTCGCAAGTCATATTCCGCATCGCGTGTCATTTTCATCGCGTAACCCGTGAGCTCTTCATAGTCAAAAAATCCGCGGAAAATCTCATCGAGGCAGTGGCGAATGATGTTATCCAATAAGATGATGGTTTTACGGCGTTTGCCCTTTTGCTCCGGCACCATGACAAAGCGCGGTAGGTGGTCTGTCGGGATTTCAATCAGCGCATATTGGCTGCGGTCATTGTGTTTGAGATCAACGGCAATGTAGGCGTATTCATCTTTCAAAAATTGCATGACATCAATGTCGTCAGTCATGAGCAGCGGTGTGATATGCGGGCGCACTTCTTTATGGAAATACTTAGTGATCCATTTTTTCTGAGTCTCATCCAACTGCGTTTCATTAACCAAGAAGATACGGCGACGTGCCATTTCTAAAATAAGCTCATTATAGAGATTGTCGAAATCTTGGTTGAGTTTGAACGCCTTACTTTGCATTCGTGTCAGCAAATGCTTGGTAGTATCGTTACCACCACGTTCTCGGTTGATCAAAATTTGCCGTTTTACATCGGAAAAGCGAACTTTATAGAACTCATCCAGATTGTTAGAAAAAATACCTAAAAACCGTATTCTCTCGATTAAAGGCACGGTTTTATCTGCGGCTTCTTGCAATACGCGTTCATTAAACGAAAGCCAGCTCAATTCCTTGTCGATATACAACTTGTCCGTACTCATTCATGTTACCTTTTAACTCAATTGACGTTTTTTACTGACTCACCCTCTATGTGCTGATTGTGCGATTCTGCACAGCAATCAATTCGGGTATTGATGATTATGCAAACTATGCCTTTTATGTGACATTTTTATTTCAAGTAGGCAAGTTGAGTATAGTTGTTTTATTTTCAGTCGTTTATTGCGAGTTGTAATATACTTGTCACGAAAATTACATATTATACGCAGACAGGAAAAAGGGTAGAGAGAGCAATGGCACCAAGTGAATTTTCATTGAAGGAACGTGACAGAAAACGGTTGATAAAAGACCGTTTGGTTCGCCTTGCAGTGAGTTTTGGTGGCGTGAGTGTACTTGGCGCTTTAGTGCTGATTTTTGTCTATCTTGCGATAGTTGTTTTCCCTCTTTTTGGTAGCGCAAAAATTGAAAGGAACGTGGCGCAAGTGAGTATAACCACTTCCAATCCTCAATTTTTGGCCATAGATGAATACGGCGAGAATGCCTTTGTTGTTGACCTTGACGGCAGCATGAACTTTTGGCCCTTGGACGGCAAAACGGAACACGCATTGTGGTCGGATAGTCTCCCTATTCGCGTTGATCTTTTTAGCCAAGCTCCCCCGCTGGATGGGTGGTTTGCCGCTAGCAATGTGGCGGGAGAGGTCTTTATTGCTCGCCCTAAATTCAGTTATCTGCATAGCATGGAAGGTCGCCAGTTTTCTCCTTATCTTGAGCGCGTCAGTTTACCCTCTACATTTCGGCTGACTCATAAAACGCAAACGTTACGCCAGTTTGCCTTCGCCGTTACTGATGAGGCACTTTTCTTCGCTTCTTATCTCGATAATGATGAGGTGATAGTACAAACCTTAACGAGTGATAACGTTGAGCCAATTCAGCGCTTTGTGTTTCAAGGCTCATTTCCTTCTTTGGACCAATTGCTTTTTACGCCAGATGGTAAAACGCTTTATCTTCGCTCAGGGTCCGAATTGGTTGTTGCCGTTAAGAGTCGTCAAGGTTATTTCGTGCGAGAAGTGGTTGATTTAAGCCAAGGTAATTCCGATCGAGCCGTGACACAAATCAACTTATTGTCCGGTGCTTATTCGCTACTGGTGACTCACCGTAACGGCTTAGTGTCACAATGGTTTGATGTGCTGCAAAATGAAGAACGTCAACTGACTCAGATTCGTAAGTTTAAATTAGCGCCGCAGGTGACGCTGTTACTGCCGGATACTTATCGCAAAGGTTTTTACAGTTTCTACCCTAATGGCACAATCCAAAGTCACTATACGACCAGTGAAAAACTGGTGTTGTTTGAGAGGATGTACAACAAAGCCCCTCAATTGGCCGCCATGTCCAATAATGAGCTTTATCTCGCTACGTTGAGCGAGCAGAAGATCAGCGTGGCAAAAGTGGATAATGATTATCCTGAAATATCACTCTCATCATTGTGGCAAAAAGTGTGGTACGAAAGTTATCCAGAGCCTCAATATGTGTGGCAATCGACGTCAGCGAACGATGAATTTGAGCCTAAGTTTAGCCTAGTACCGATAGCCTTTGGCACTCTTAAGGCCGCAGCATACGCAATGTTATTTGCGATACCGATTGCGGTGTTTGGCGCGATTTACACGGCTTATTTTATGTCACCGAGAATGCGCCGAGTGGTGAAGCCGTCGATTGAATTGATGGAAGCGTTACCAACCGTCATTATTGGTTTTTTAGCGGGGTTGTGGTTTGCACCATTAATTGAAAGCCATCTCGCGGCGGTCGGAGCGCTGCTGCTATTTTTACCCATTGTGATGTTACTCGTTGGGCTAGGTTGGCACCTGTTACCGAGAGCATGGGTGCGAAATTTTTCAAATGGGTGGCACGCATTGATACTAATCCCCGTATTAGTCGTTAGTGCAGTGGTTATCTTTTCGTATAGCAGCCAAATTGAAGTTTGGCTATTTGATGGCGATATTCAGATTTATCTCGCGCAAAACGGCATCGATTTTGATCAGCGTAATGCGCTGGTGGTTGGTTTTGCGATGGGCTTTGCCGTCATTCCAACCATTTTCACTATTGCGGAAGATGCGATCTTTTCTGTACCTAAACATCTTTCTGATGGGTCATTAGCATTAGGCGCAACACCTTGGCAGACATTAACCAAAGTCGTGTTGTTAACGGCAAGTCCTGGCATATTCTCGGCGATCATGATGGGTTTGGGGCGAGCCGTCGGAGAAACAATGATCGTTCTTATGGCGACGGGTAATACACCCATTTTAGATTGGAATATTTTAGAAGGGATGCGCACCTTATCGGCAACGATTGCAGTTGAGTTACCAGAGTCGGAAGTGGGGAACTCCCATTATCGGTTGCTTTTTTTAGCGGCACTATTGCTACTCATGTTCACCTTTTGTGTGAACTCGATTGCTGAATGGGTCAGACAAAGGTTGCGTGCCAAATATCGCGCTTTGTAATCAAGGTGCTTTGTAATCAATTGGGAAAAATCATCACAAATGTTTAAGTGGTTTCAATCAGGTTCACCTTGGATATGGTTAACAGGCGGTGCTGTCAGTATCAGCCTGATTTCGGTATTGGGCTTGCTCCTGTTTATTGGTTGGAAAGGATTAACCTATTTTTGGCCGACGCCACTTTATCAATGGCAAACTCAAGAGGGGCAAGCACTGGTTGGTCAGCTCTACTCTGAGGAAAATGTGCCATTAACACACTTAAGAGCATTAGACATTACGTGGCCCAAAGCCATACTGGATGCTGGGGAAGTGAAGCGGCTCAGTATCAAAGTCGCTAACCGAGAACAAAATCATGCGGACTTTGTTTCGATACTGGATGTTAAACTGTCGGATAAACAAATGCCTAGCGGGTGGGCGGTAATAGAACGTAAGAATAACGGACAGTTTTATGGCAAGCCGATTGCTTATGTGCAAACCGATGGAAGCGAGAGTTCGGATGTTCAAACCATGCTCGCTGCAGGAATGCAGGATGTCGCGTTATTGAGAGAGCAAATTGACGATGTGATTGACCAAGAGATCAGAGTCATTGGCTTTGCCGCCGAAAAATTACGTTTAGAGAAGCGTCGTAAAGAACTCAATGGAAAGCTAGAGCGAACCTATTTAGATCACTATTTTCATAAAAAGCAGGATTTGGATAGCCAATTAGCTATTGCCGAACAAAAGTTAGATGCGCTGCGCCAGCAAATGAATGGGCCGTCGTTGATTGTTGAAGAGATGAGTGGGCAACGAGTGGCGATTCCACTTAGCCAAATTCTCGATATTTGGTATCCCAATGATATGACTTTGGGGCAAAAATTGGTCCAGTGGGGAAAGCAGGTGTGGCTCTTCCTATCAGAAGATCCCCGAGAATCGAACTCTGAAGGCGGCGTATTTCCAGCCATCTTTGGTACAGTGCTGTTGGTGTTGTTGATGTCGATTATTGTCATGCCACTTGGTGTTGTAGCGGCTATTTATCTGCACGAATACGCAAAAGAGAATCTGTTTACTCGTATCATTCGAGTTGCAGTTATCAACCTTGCTGGTGTGCCATCGATTGTTTATGGGGTGTTTGGTCTTGGTTTTTTTGTTTACACCATAGGCTCATCGATTGATACGCTACTCTATAGCGAAAGGTTACCGGCCCCCACTTTTGGCACGCCTGGCTTACTGTGGTCGGCGCTCACATTAGCGGTGTTAACTCTACCCGTAGTGATTGTGACGACGGAAGAAGGGTTAACACGGATTCCCAGCGCAGTACGCCATGGCTCGTTAGCATTGGGCGCTACCCATTTTGAGACGATTTGGCGCATAGTATTGCCGATGGCAAGCCCTGCTATTATTACTGGGCTTATTCTCGCCATTGCGCGAGCCGCGGGTGAGGTTGCCCCTTTGATGCTGGTGGGTGTGGTCAAACTGGCGTCAAGTTTGCCTGTGGATGGCGAGTTTCCCTTTGTACATCTTGAGCGAAAATTCATGCACTTAGGTTTTCATATTTACGATGTTGGTTTCCAAACGACCAACATCGAAGCGGCTAGGCCACTGGTGTACGCCACTTCATTTTTATTGGTGACAGTGATTGTGGCACTGAATTTAACGGCCATCAGTATCCGCAATAACTTGCGTGAGAAATATCGAACGTTAGGGCAAGATTAATTATGTTTTCCATCAATCAAACTTTGGGTTATCACGCCCCGTTAGATGTCAATAATCTGAGCGATCAACAAACGGCGATTGCGATTGAAGATCTGAATCTGTTCTATAAACAGACTTGTGCGCTGAGCCATATTTCAATGCGCATTCCCAAAGGGCAAGTAACGGCGTTTATCGGCCCTTCCGGTTGTGGTAAGTCAACCTTACTGCGCTGTATTAACCGGATGAACGATCTGGTCGAAGGGTGTCGAGTTGAAGGTGAAGTCAAACTGCATGGTAGAAACGTCTATCACCCAGATGTAGATGTTGCCACGTTGCGCCGCCGAGTGGGGATGGTATTCCAACGACCTAACCCATTTCCGAAATCCATTTATGAAAACGTGGTGTATGGACTTCGTCTACAGGGAATTAAAAATAGCCGTACTTTAGATGACTCCGTTGAGCGAGCTTTAAGAGCCGCTGCGTTATGGGATGAAGTGAAGCATCGCTTACATGAAAATGCATTTGGCCTTTCGGGTGGGCAGCAGCAACGCTTAGTGATCGCCAGAGCGATTGCTATTGAGCCAGAGGTGCTGTTGCTTGATGAGCCAACGTCCGCGTTAGACCCTATTTCTACTTTGACCATCGAAGAGTTGATTAACGATCTCAAAACCAAATACACAGTGGTGATTGTGACGCATAACATGCAACAAGCGGCAAGAGTGAGCGACCATACGGCTTTTATCCATATGGGGAAATTGATTGAGTATGCGGATACTGACTCTATTTTCACCTCCCCATTGAAAAAACAAACGGAAGACTATATTACTGGTCGATATGGTTAATACTTTCGTCAATAGCGATATTCAAAAGGAACGATGATGCATCTAGGTCGCCACATTTCAGGACAGTTCAATGTTGAACTTGAATCGATTCGCACTCATGTATTGACGATGGGCGGGCTGGTGGAGCAACAACTCTCTTTTGCGATGCAAGCATTGCATAAAGATGATGCCGATCTGGCCAGAAAAGTCGTTCGGGATGATCACAAAGTGAATGCGATGGAAGTCTCTATTGATGAGGCTTGCACGCGTATTATCGCTAAGCGACAACCGACAGCCAAGGATCTACGCTTGATCATGGCGATCATCAAAACCATTACCGACCTTGAACGAATTGGTGATGTTGCCACCAAAATTGCCTACGTCACTATCGAAAGCCCTTCACCTAAAGAGAGCAAATTTCGAGTTTCTCTTGAACCTTTATGCCGACAAGCCATTGCAATGTTGCACCAAGTGTTAGACGCTTTTGCGCGGATGGATCTTGAATCGGCTGCTGAAGTGTACCGCTTGGATGACAAGCTGGATGCCGAATACGAAGCCGTGATCCGCCAACTGATGACCTATATGATGGAAGACCCTAAAAATATCCCACATATATTACAAGTCATGTGGTCTGCACGAGCCATCGAACGCGTGGGCGATCGCTGCCAGAATATCTGCGAATACATCATCTATTTTGTCAAAGGTAAGGATGTGCGCCACTTAGGTAAACAATCGATTGATGACATCCTCAAATAGCCTTTTGGGTAAAGTAAGGTGAAGGAAAGTTATTCACCTTACATCAAGACATAACGGTTGCCGAAGTTAAGAAAGCTGGCGTAATACCTCTTGGATTTTAGCCGGATCGGTAATTGGGATTAAGGTGTCATCGACAGACTCTTGGCCCATTTTCACCGCATTGGCGATCATATCCATGCTACTTGCACGCGTGGTTTTGCCGGACAAATGCACTTCAGTGATGCCCGTTTCACGGATAATGTCAGTCACGTTTGATGCGTTTAAGCCAGCCCCAGCCATAATAGAGAATCGGCCATTCGCCAGTTTCACCATGTGTGCAATTACGGCTCGTCCTGCATAGGCATCTGGCGCTAAACCTGAAGTAAGTACACGCTCACACCCTAATTTTGCAATGTCTTCAATCGCTTGTTCATAACTGTGGCATTGATCAATCGCACGGTGGAAAGTGGTACCCAACCCTTGCGCGGCTTGCATCATCAGTAAGCTTGCTTCAAGGTTGATGGTGCGATTCGGATTCAAAATACCAAAGACGATGCCGTCTAGTCCCGCCTGTTTTGCCATCTCGATATCGATCAACATCGAATCGAGATCATCCTGATCATAAAGAAAGTCGCCTTGACGCGGACGAATCATCGCGTAAACAGGAACGCTCGATATTTGCGCGGCCTTTTTCATTAAACCAAAGCTGGGCGTCAGTCCACCCAATGCGAGCGACGAACACAATTCAATGCGAGTAGCCCCGCCTTTAATGGCGTTGTGTAGCGATTCAATATTATCAATACACACTTCAACTTGAATATTCATAGCAAAATCCTGCTGGAAAAATTTGGTTAATGTTAGCAAGTTAGAGTAGTGACGTCTGTGTGATTGAGGTGAGAAATAGGGGTAAAGTTTACCAACCAATGCTGCCTCATTTTCACTAAATGAACGCCAACGAAAAAGCCCAAAGCGTTAGCTTTGGGCTTGGATAAGGACTTTACTTCTTAACTGATTGGCGATGCGTTTTACGCTTTATTATATGTCCAACCATTGACCCGAGTTGAGCGCGGGCTAAGGAGAATTATTTCTTGCCTAGGTCGTCTGAGTGCTCAGCTAGGAATGCTGCAACACCTTTTGGAGATGCATCCATACCGGCTTTGCCTTCTTCCCACTGTGCTGGGCACACTTCACCGTTCTTTTGGTGGAAGTTAAGCGCATCAACCATACGTAGCATTTCGTCGATGTTACGGCCTAGTGGTAGGTCGTTCACAACTTGGTGACGTACAAGACCATCTTCGTCGATGAGGAAAGAACCACGGAAAGCAACGCCTGCTTCTGGGTGCTCAACATCGTACGCTTTACAGATTTCGTGCTTCACGTCAGCGATTAGCGGGTATTTTACTTGGCCAATGCCACCGTTTTCGATAGCGGTATTACGCCATGCGTTGTGAGAGAATTGAGAATCGATAGATACACCGATTACTTCAACGCCTTTCGCTTGGAAATCTTCGAAGCGTTTGTCAAAAGCGATAAGCTCTGATGGGCAAACGAAAGTGAAGTCTAGTGGGTAGAAGAAAACAACCGCTTTCTTACCTTTAGTAAATTCTGCGAAGTTGAAGCTATCAACGATTTCACCGTTACCAAGAACAGCTGCTGCAGTAAAATCAGGGGCTTTACGACCAACTAGTACCATTTTTTTGCTCCTAAGAATAAGGTTTAGTTCCAAACCAGTGATGAGCACTGGTCCAGTCCGTTTTTGAACGAGACAAACTATAGTACAGATTGTAGGATAGTAAAAAGCGAAATAAATAGATTAGTCTCATCGAAAAAAGCGATGAGCTCTAATGACGGAATTAGAAACGGCACTCAAATAAGATAGTAGTAGAACGATGAATAAATGGCCCAGTTTGAAGCAGTTGCACTATTTAGTAACACTCTACGAAACACGGCACTTTAGTGATGCCGCTGAACGTTGTTTTGTTAGTCAATCTACCCTAAGTAAAGGGATCCAAAATTTAGAGGAATTAATAGGTTGCCCGCTTTATGAAAAGGATAAGAAAGCTCCGTTAGTGTTTACTCAAGCGGGAGAGCTGGTTGTTAGCCAAGGAAGAGAGTTACTTGCCAAAGGACAAGATTTAGTGGAGCTCGGCAAGGTTTGCCAAGGCGATGAGATGCAAGGTCAGCTTAAGCTGGGTTGTATTCCAACCATTGCTCCATTTTTACTGTGTGATTTAGTGCAAGAAGTGAATGTCCGCTTTCCGAAGTTGAACTTATTATTACGAGAAGATACGACGACGAACCTTTTGGCTGCACTGCGTCATGGAGAGCTTGATGTGTTGATTTTGGCTTTGCCTGTCGATATCGGCAAAATGGAGAGCCGAGTCGTGGGGATTGATCCATTCAAAATGGTGATCAGCCGTCATCAAATGGATAGCATCCGTGTGCCAATCAAGTATGCTGACCTGCCTGATGAATCGGTGTTTTTGCTCGAAAATGTGCACTGTTTAACGGATCATGCTGTGTCGGCTTGCAAGTTAACCGCCAAAGAGAAAATTAATCCATTTACCGCAACCAGTTTACATACCTTAGTGCAGATGGTCGCCAATGGTTTAGGGACGACTTTCATTCCACAAATGGCAATCAATCATGGCTTAGTTGAAAACCAAAATTTAGTGGTCATCGATCCTCCTGGCCAGCAAGCGTATCGAGAGATTGGTTTAGTCTGGCGGCCAAGTTCATCGCGAACTCACACTTTTAAGCAGTTAGCGGATGTGGTTTCTGGTTTACTTTAGCGATTAGTCTTACTCTTTCCTTTGCCTAAAAAATCAAAAAGTCACTTTTAATGTGGCTTTTTTCAGTTTTTTATTCTGTTAGTG